>QOQC01000001.1 GCA_003331365.1 Flavobacteriales bacterium
GAGCTTCGATTCAATGTTTACCCAAATCCATCATCAGGAACATTTAAGCTTGAAGTTGAAAATGTTCAATTGGATGTACAAGTTTCATTTAAAGTAGTGAATGTTCTAGGACAAATGGTTTATTCCGGAACAACTCGAGGGTTTTCTGAAATTACTTTAGGTGATGTGAATCCTGGGAACTATTTGGTTTTTGTTGAAGGTGCTGAAGCTCCAGAAATGATTACAATCAAATAAATTTTAAATTAAACTAAATGAATAAGGAGGGGTTGCCCTCCTTATTTTTTTATATAATTCTCAGAATTACAAAAGAAAAATACTTTGAAATTATTCTACAGTAACTGATTTGGCCAGGTTTCTTGGTTGATCAACATTACAGTCTCGCATAACTGCTATGTAGTACGAAAGAATTTGAAATGGCACCGTGGCAATTAATGGGACCAAATACTCATTAGTTTCAGGAATCTCAATGTAATCATCGGCAAATTCTTTGACCTGTTCGTCTCCTTCAGTAACTACCGCAATGATTTTTCCTTTTCTCGCTTTAACTTCTTGAATATTGCTAACTACTTTTTCGTATGAAGGACCTTTTGTTGCTATTACAAAAACAGGCATTTCTTCATCGATGAGCGCAATAGGCCCATGCTTCATTTCAGCGGCAGGATAGCCTTCCGCATGTATGTATGAAATCTCTTTCAATTTTAATGCGCCCTCTAAAGCAACGGGAAAAGAGCTTCCTCTTCCCAAGTAAAGTGCATTGGAGGCATCTTTATATTTCGCAGCAATCTTTTTGATTTTCTCCGTTTTGTCTAAAACCAATTGAACTTTATTTGGAATGGCTTCCATGGAAGACAGAAGATTTCTATACGTTGATTCGTTCAGCTTTCCTTTTTTTCTTGCTAAAGATGCGGCCATTAATGTCAATACCGTCACTTGTGCAGTGAAAGCTTTTGTTGATGCCACGCCTATTTCAGGTCCAGCATGTGTATATGAACCAGCATCAGTAATTCTCGAAATAGAAGATCCAACCACATTACAGATACCAAGAATCGTTGCACCCTTGCTTTTTGCCAGCTCCAGTGCTGCCATAGTATCTGCTGTTTCACCAGATTGAGAAATCGCCAATACAATATCTCCCTCGTTGATTATTGGATTCCGGTATCTAAATTCACTTGCGTATTCCACCTCAACATTAATACGAGCAAGGTCCTCAAATAAGTACTCCCCAACCAAACAAGCGTGCCAGCTCGTTCCGCAGGCAACCATGACTATTCTGTTTGCCTTTATGATATCATCTTCGTAATACTTAATTCCTCCTAAGGATACCCAGCCTTCTGATGCATTTAGTCTTCCCCTAAAACAGTCTTCTATTGAGCGTGGTTGTTCATGAATTTCTTTGAGCATAAAATGATCGTATCCTCCCTTCTCTAATGCCTCAAGGTGAAGCTCAAGTTCTTCAATATATGGGTCTTGAAGGTCCTCCTCGTAATCATAAATTTTCAAACCTTTTTCTTCATTCAATATCGCAATCTCCCCATCATTAAGGTAAACCACCTGCTTTGTGAATTCGACTATTGGAGTGGCATCAGAAGCAACATAAAAATCATTGTCTTTTCCAATCCCCAATACAAGAGGGCTACTTTTTCTCGCGGCTACCAATTTGTTAGGCTCGTCCTTACACATAACAACAATGGCATATGCACCAACAACTTGTTGAAGGGCAAGACGCACAGATTTAGCGAGTTTATAGCCGGTTTTTTCTTTGATATCAGAAATTAAATAGCTTAGGACCTCAGTATCCGTATCACTTCTGAATGTATACCCTTTGTTTTCCAGCTCCTGCTTAAGTGTATCGTAATTCTCAATGATTCCATTATGAACTACAGCTAGGTCTCCACTTTCAGAAATGTGAGGATGAGCATTTTTATCGTTTGGAGGTCCGTGGGTTGCCCATCTTGTGTGGCCAATACCTCGGTTTGCAGAAATATCTTTGCCTTCTACAGCCTCTTGAAGATTTGAGACCTTTCCTTCCTTTTTGTAAATATTAATATTTCCATCTTTCAATAGAGCAACGCCTGCACTATCATAACCTCTGTACTCCAATCTTTTTAATCCACTTAAGACAATTGGAAATGCTTCTTTCTGTCCAATATAGGCGACTATTCCACACATAAACTAATAGCTTGTATATGTTAATACTAAGCGGGGTTTTTCCTTATTGATTGTATTTTTCCCATTAAATACAATCCGCTCTGCCGAATTTATAAAATATAAAGGAGATACGACAAGTTCGGTTAATGGTAAAGTTTTATTTACAATAGCCTGGGTATATTCACGAATATTGATATTAAACCTTTTATTGAAGTCGTCATATATTCCTATTATGCCGACATTCACTAAGTCAGTGGATAATGAATCTGCACGAGTGGCAACAGAAATATTTATCCCTGGCTGATATTTGTGACCTGATTGAAATTGGATGGGTAGCTCAAGGTCTGCACGATGAACAACAATATTTTGGGGTAAATTTTGAAGCCCAGGAATCGAAAGCGCAGCGCGGTTATGAAAGGCTTGTGCATAATACGTGTTATTTCCTAATGTTGAATCTTGAATTACCTGATCGGCGGCTGTTCCTGAATTATTGATTTGAACATGTGTAAAGTCAGCACATTCAGAATTAATTAATAAATCATAAGAAGTGGCTACAGTGTCTTGATGGAAATAAATTGTAGCTTTTGAAGAGGGGTCATTGATGTCAAAATAAAATGCCGCACCCTCTCCGAGAGTTTGAGCTGGGTTGTTTGTAGTTATATATAAGCCTTTAAAGAATTCTAAAAATGCTTCATTACTTGAAAATGTACTTGAACCACTTGTGGCCTCGACAATTAATGAACGGGCAAGGTTTGTATCCAAATATAGTCGAAGCTGCGATGCTAGTGAATCCTCGCCAATGACTGTAGGGTCAAGGGGTTTCGGAGTAATTGTAGAGTACTCGGCAGGGACTAAGTTAATACCATTATGTGCCACGGTACTAAACGAATAATAAGTTGAGTCAATAGATAGGGATTCGTTAAGCTCATATACTTCAAAAGTTTGTTCGTCTAACTCTCCGTAATAGCCGAGGTATTCTAACCCTAAAACAAAAGAATCAATTACAATAGACGAAGGGTCGCCAAAGTTGGGGTCAACACCTGCCAATCTAAGCTGAGTATAGAATGAAGATGAAAACTCTCCAAATAATGGGTCGTTGTATGATCCTAATAAAACATTCGATGCATTATCAGAAATAATAGAGTCTTCCAAGATGGTGTATGAATTAATATCGAAAGTATCTACTGATGTTCCTGCAAGTAAAGTCTCTTGATCAATGACATCAGAACCCAACTGATATTCCTTTTTCTTGCATGAAATTAATGTGGCAGTCGCAACGACAAACAAGAAGACAATACGAAGCATCATTTATCTTTATGCCAAAGCGGTTTCTTGTATTACTTTATCATAGAACTCAGAAAGCTCCTTGGCCATATGTTCTTCTTCTACAAAATCTAATTTATGAGAAGACAACTCATCATAAATACCTTTCAGATCGGCATTTAAATCTTCGGAAGAGATATTTACACCATCAAAAAACTGCAACATGTTCTTTGAATAATTTAAGAAAGAAGTGTCTTTGAATTTTTCGCAAACTGAATCTTCAAATCCTTCAAATTTTAATTTATCTGCAAATCGTTTATCCCAGTTTTCTTTATAGCTATCATTATAAAGGCTATAAACAACTTTAGTTTCCTTAAAATGAGGGTCTTTTCCGTACATCTCTTTTATGTACAGCCCCATGATTCCAGTCATGTAACCATGACAGTGAATGACATCCGGCTGCCAACCTAATTTCTTAACCGTTTCCAGGACTCCTCGACAGAAAAACATCGACCTTTCATCATTGTCTTTAAATTCTTTATCCTTGTCATCTGTCAAGGTATATTTACGTCTAAAATATTCATCATTGTCAATAAAGTATACCTGCATCCTTGCCGCAGATACGGAAGCCACCTTGATGATTAGTGGGTGATCATGGTCGTCAATACAAATGTTCAATCCAGACAATCGAATGACCTCATGTAGTTGATGTCTTCTTTCGTTAATTACTCCAAAACGAGGCATAAATACACGAATCTCTTTGCCCGCCTCTTGGATGACCTGAGGAAGCTTTCTTGATGTAGCTGCAATTTCTGATTTAGGTAAAAATGGTGATATCTCTTGTGATATGTAAAGGATTTTTTTCTTTTCCATAGGTGTTATTAGGAGTGCAAAAGTAGGGATTTTTATCTAACTTTCCCAAAAAGAATTAGCTTTGTCTCCTATTATTCCTAGAAAAATGGACACTTTTAGAACTTTTTATGATTTTAGTGAGTTAAAAGCGTATCTTAAAAATGAAAGGGCCGGACAGTCTATTGGATTAGTTCCAACAATGGGGGCATTGCATGAAGGACATCTTTCCTTAGTGAAAAAAGCACATAATGAGAATGACCTGGTGGTTGTTACCATTTTTGTTAATCCTAAACAGTTTAATGATCCAACGGATTTAAAAAAATATCCAAGAACAATTGAAAAGGACCTAGGGCTTTTGTCAAAATTTAAAAATGTATTGATATGCATCCCCAATGAAGATGCTGTCTATCCCAAAAATGACCCATATCAACCAGTTGATTTAGGAAGATTAAATGAGGTGCTTGAGGGAAAATATCGACCAGGGCATTTTGACGGAGTTGCTCATGTTGTGCATAATTTTTTTCGTTTTATCGAACCAACAAGAGCTTATTTTGGTCTCAAAGATTACCAACAATTTGCTGTAATAAAAAAAATGACAGCACAGTCCGGTTTACAGCTTGAGCTTATTGGCTGCGAAACGACCCGAAACAAAAGGGGCTTGGCCTTAAGTAGTAGAAATCAAAACCTGAGCAATAAAGAATTAGAAGATGCTCTGGTCATTATAGATACTTTGACTTTTATAAAAGAAAATCGCAGAAAATATAATCTTGATGAGTTAAAAGAAAATGCCATTACTCGTTTCAAAAAGAGTTCCCTCCTTCTCGAGTACCTAGAAGTTGTGGATTCGGAGAGCTTTGAAAAAGTCAATAATATTGGCACACAAACGGTATGTTGCGTGGCCGCATACTGCGGAGAAGTTCGTCTCATAGATAATATTTTACTTGAGTAGATTAATAAAAACTGAATGAAAAAACACGTAAGTACACTGATTAAGATATTCTTATCTCTTGGCTTAGGAATATACCTTACGTGGTATCTTTTCGATGTGATGTCAACAAATGATATCGAAATATTCAAAAAAGCAATTATTAATTCGAATTATTGGCTGATTGGTCTTTCATTGTTTCTAGCACTTTTATCCTATTTCTCAAGGGCATATAGGTGGGGATATACCCTCTGGCCAATGGGTTATAAAAGCTCTTTTAAAAACCAATACCATTCCTTAATGATTGGATACCTTGTTAACATGACAATTCCAAGAGCAGGTGAATTTTCCAGAGCAATTATGCTTAAACGATCTGACAATATTCCTGTTGGTCCAAGTTTTGGCACTATTGTTACCGAGAGAATTATTGATATGCTCATTATGTTGTCTTTGGCATTAGTAGCTATTGGAATGAGCCCAAAGGAAACCTCTTTAATATTCACAAGACTTAAAGAAAGCTTTGCTGGCCCTACCGATCAAAGCAATAATGGCGATATATGGCTGTATATTTTTATATCCATTGGTGTCGTCTTGCTATTGTTATTATGTGTGAAAACTATTCGGCAACGAATTATAGTATTTCTGATGTCCTTAAAAGATGGGCTTTCCTCTATTTTTAAGGTAAAGCAATACTGGTGGTACCTGTTACATACCTTATTTATTTGGGTCTCCTATTTGGTCATGTTTGCCTTACCTTTTTATGCCGTTGAAGGTGCTTCAAGCGTTCCATTCAACGGGATGCTTTTGGCTTTTTGTTTTGGAGCGCTTGGCATCTCCTTTACGAATGGAGGGATGGGAGCATATCCTTTGTTAATAGGTGTTACTACAGCTTATTATTTGGAAAACCAAGGTATTGAAAATGCGGAAGCCATCGGATATGCCCTTGGAATGATCATATGGGCTACCCAAACCATCTTTTTAATACTTTTAGGATTAATTTCACTTATCTTAATGCCAAGAAAATATGATTCCAAAGTAAAATGAGTAAAGCTCAATTTGAAAATAAAATATCAACAATAAAAAATCTCCATGAACAACGTCACGCATGGCAGAAGAGCAAAAGTCGTGTTTGTTTTACAAATGGATGCTTTGATATCCTTCATAAAGGGCATGTGAAGTACCTTTCTGAGGCAAAAGCCTTGGGCGACATATTGATCGTGGGTGTAAATAGCGACGATTCCGTTAGACGGCTCAACAAGGGCCCCAATCGGCCTGTTAATGACGAAAACTCTAGGGCGTACCTCATTGCCGCACTAGAATTTGTAGATGTTGTTTTGATTTTTAATGAGGATACTCCAGAAAACCTCATCAGTGAAATTGTTCCAGATGTGCTTGTGAAAGGGGGGGACTATGACCCTACTGTAGAAGACCGCAATCACCCAAAGTATATTGTGGGTAGAGACGTAGTATTAAAAAATAGTGGCTCCGTAAAAACAATTGATTTTGTGGAGGGATTCTCAACAACTGCAGCACTTAAAAAATTATAAGACAATTCTAACGGTATAGCTAAAACAGGTAAAAACTTTTATCCTCCCCCTTTAATCCCAATAATTTCCTCTTCCTCTTCTTGTTCCTTTTTTTGCTCTTCTTTTAATCGCTCTAGGGCTTTTTTGAGTTTAGATTCTTTCTTTTTTTCTGGTTCAACCTTCTCTTCAATGACCTCATCTTTAGTTTCACCGGTGGTCGGGTTCCAATCTATTTTAATCTCCTCTTTAGGTATTTCTTCTTTTTTATACTCTTTGATCGTTGTATCATTTTTAAAAGCACCGAACTCGGATTTCAGCATTTCTTTTATTTGCTTTTTCTCTTCCTTTCGATATTCTTTTGCACTTTGCTTTTGCTGTTCACGGTCCCATTCTAAATCAGGGTCATATATGTTTCCAGTCATTTTCAAAAACATGCGAAAACCGGTTCCGTCATCAATAATTTCTCCAAACTCACTATCTCTATCATTTGTTAAGAGGTCCCTAAATTTAAAATCAAATCTATAATCCACTTCATTGGAAAAATCATGGGTCCCTGAAACATTCATGTTTAAGGCCGAGGATGCAATATTCATCCTAGGAACAATTACCTGCTCGTTTTTTATGGTTATTTCATTTTTTAAAGTACTAAATGAAATTTCATTCAGCCTCTTTTCAAGGAGTTGAAGGTTCTTTTTACCCATGGCTAATTTTGCAGGACTTTCCATTATGCTTTCTGCAATATCCTCCATCAATACTGAATTTTTTAGCACTCCATTATTGATTTCCAAATTAATTTTACTGTCAATTGATGGATAAATGATTCCGTGTTCTAAATTGAAGTCTGCCGCAAATTTCATATTTAGACTGGCGCGACCTGATATGTTCTCATGTATAATGACATCTTGATAAAAATTATTCCATTCCTGAAATGCTCTTTTAACATCAATATTATACGATTTTAGCTGTGTGTTTAGCTTAAATTGTTCGGGTTGAATTTCTTCAATTTTTAAATCTCCTCGTATGTTGGCACCGGCATTACTCAAACTTAAATTCGAGAATCCAATGCTACGATTTTGGATGTTCATTTGTCCCTTTAATTTTTCATAGCGATGGCCTCCATATTCAATTTTTCCTATATCGATTTGAATATTACCACTCAGATTATCAGGTAGTGCAAAGATTTTTCCATCTGCAATTTTTTCTTCTTTCGTCGTTGAGCCTAAGTCCTCAAGGGATACATTATCCCCTTTCAATAACAAATTCATAGAGAGTGCTTCATCATTGTATAAATAGTTAAAAACATTTGACAATGAACCATTCAATTGAAGGTCTGATTCATCCACTAATAATGAAAATCGATTTACCCTAAGATCTCTCTTGGTAAATTTCATTTGTCCATTAACCTCCTTAAACGCCCGTTTGTCATCTTTTAATTTGAAATTGCTATTTAGAATTGTGACATCTCCACTACACTTTCTAAACTTGATTTCATTATTCTTTTGCTGATTGGCTTCAAAATCACAATACACGCTAAGCTTTCCATTGATTTCATCGAATTCGGGAAAATGAAACAGTCGGTGTGCAGAATTAAGATTAATGGTTCCCTTAGCGAATCCTTTGAGTCTTGGATTTTCAAAATCAATAATGGAAAGGTTCCCTGAAAAAGGGCCTGTTTCGGAATCAAAACTTACCTGGGATAACATAAGCTCTTCCAAAGTTGAATCCCTCTTATTGTAATGTCCATTTAATTGAATGTTTCTCAGCTTTATGTTCTCTACAGGCTCTATAATTTCACCTTTGTTAACAGCGAAATCGCATGCGACATCTATTGGGTCTGTATTCTTCGTTCCTCCTTCAATGGATAAATTAAAATCAAGCATACCTTTACCCGATAAATTTTTAAGATGATTGTCTTGGTCTATGGAGAATTTCTCAACCGCATCAGTCAATTGAATGGCATTCGATGCGATATTAAACTTTAAGCTGTCTTTATCTAATTTGCCGTTAATCTTAAATGGAAGTCCTCCGATTTGAATTTGAGCCATTGGTAATTTCGTTACTTCGTTTTTTTGATCAACATTTAGTTTTAGACTGAAGTCTATTTCTTGATTCTTGACCAATGTCACTCCTGAGCTCTTCGCGCTGTGTAAGAGAATTTGACCAGAAGTGAGCATTTCAAATTCATCGGTAGATAATTCTCCAGTCAATTTAACTTCTTGAAAATTGGATTTATATTCCTGATGGGTAATTTCATTTAAATAACTCACCTGCATAGATTTCAAAGTAACGGCTTGCAGCTCAAGCTTAAATTCTGAATCGGGGTTTTCATCGGAGCTCTTTACAATATTGTAATTGTCCCTTCCAAGAGAATCGACATATAAATTCAATTCTCCATTAGAAACATTGATTTGTTTTAAGTTGTAATCTCCAAATATTAGATCAAAGGGATTAAATCTCAGGTTGAATTTTTTACTTTTTAAAAGACTTGTGGATGTATTCCTACTTTTGATTTCTACATCGAGTAGGTCAACCGAAATATTTGGAAAAGTTGACCAAAAAGCAAAGGCCACGTCACCTACCTCCATAGGAACCTCAAGGTTTTTATTTATTTCCGCAATGGATGTTTCAATGATTTTATCCTTGAAAATAAATACCAAAAGAGAAATAAACAAAAAGCCCCCGACTACTATTCCGAGCGTCCATTTCGCAATTTTAATGGCTTTTTGCTTCATTGTTTCTAAATTACATGGTTATCTCTCTGCTAATAATTAAATCCTATCATTTTATCAACCGAAATATGTGAGTTGGTAACAAAAAGATTACTTTTTTCAATTTTTTTTTACGCTCTTGTGAACAAAGTGTTTTCTTTTTTGTCTAATGTTTGTATTTAAACTTTAAACAAAATAGAAATGAAAAGAAAAATTACCCCATTTGGTGTATTGAAAAGCACCCTTGGAGCAATCGCTTTTTTTGCGGTAAGTTCCATTTATGCACAAACCAACGTATTTGATGATGTGATTGCCACAAGTCCAGATCACAACTATTTAGAAGCGGCTTTAGTACAAGAAGGCTTAGACGTAGCACTTCAAACCTCTCCTGAATTGACAGTCTTCGCTCCAACCGACCAAGCATTTACTGATATTGCAACGGCTTTGGGGACAGACATCAACGGTCTTTTAGAATTACCAAACTTGAGTGATATCTTGACTTATCACGTTTTGGGAGCTGTTGTTCCTTCTAGTGCAGTTACCAATGGATTGATTGCAGAACCATTATCTACAACCAATACCCTAAAGCTAACTGTCACTGGAAATGGTGAAGTATACGTTAATCAAGCGAAAGTTTCTGCAGTAGATCTAACTACCGATAACGGTGTCGTACACGTAATTGATGGAGTTGTTCTTCCAAATGAAACTGTAGTTGATGTAGCTATTGACAACGGATTCAATGCTTTAGCTTCTGCCGTGATATCGTCAGAGTTGATGCCTGTATTGACTAACCCATTGGCAACATACACCGTATTCGCGCCAACCGATCAAGCATTTCAAAATCTAGCTGACCTAGTCGGTGTTCCACTTAATGCTTTGTTTGACCCTGCAGTAATTCCAACTGCGAGCTTACAAGCCGTTTTAGGAACTCACGTGTTGGGTGCGATTGTGCCTTCTGCAGACGTTACAAATGGTGCGATTGTTGACAACATTGTGGGAATTAATACACTAAAACTTACAGTGAAGAGCTCGGGAGACGTATTTGTCAATCAAGCTCAAGTAACGGCTGTTGACGTAAATTCTGACAATGGAGTTGTACACGTAATCAACAGTGTATTGCTTCCAGACGAAACGGTTGTTGATATTGCCATAGATAATGGATTTAGCTCACTAGCAACAGCGGTAATAACTGCAGAATTGATGCCTGCATTGACCGATCCATATAATTTATTTACGGTTTTCGCCCCCACAAATGATGCGTTTGACAACCTTGCAGCGGCTTTAGGAACAGATATTAATGGTTTACTTGCTCTTCCAAACCTTGCAGATATTTTACTCTATCATGTAGTCGGTGGTGCAGTATTGTCTACTGACCTTACCAATGGTAACGTGCCAACCTTAAATGGAGCAGACATCACGGTTGATCTTTCAAGTGGTGTAATGATTAACGATGCCATGGTAACCACTGCAGATGTTGAGGCAGATAATGGTGTGGTACACATTATTGATAAGGTCTTGTTACCTGGTGCTGGAATTTCAGAGCAAAGTATCGACGTCAGTATTTATCCAAACCCAGCAACTGAAAAGCTTTATATTGAAAGTTCGGCTGATGTAGATTTTTACATAACTGACTTATCAGGTTCTGTTGTGAAAAGAGGAACAACAGGCATGAATGAAATATCTATATCCAATCTGAATAGTGGTGCTTATTTAATCCACACTTCAGGATCTAAAAATGGTCAAGTTTATAGATTTATTAAGCAATAATTTCATAAATAGATAGCGTTAAGGGGGCCTCGGTCCCCTTTTTGTTGTTATTGACTTTTATAAAGTATCCTTATTTAATAGATGTGCACTATCTTTGCGGACATAAAGTGTTTATCATGAGTTTACAGGAATTATCAGAACAAGAACTTTTTAGAAGGGAATCCCTAAAAAAGCTGAGAGAGATTGGAATAGAACCCTTTCCAGCTGAATTATTTCCCGTTGATACTCTTTCCAATGAAATAAAAGACAAGTACGAAGAAGGTAAAAAGGTTTGTCTAGCTGGCAGAATCATGAGTAAACGCATAATGGGAAAAGCCTCTTTTGCCGAAATGCAAGATTCCGCTGGAAGAATACAGCTTTATTTTAATCGTGATGAAATATGTCCAGGTGACGATAAATCCATGTATAATGATGTCTTTAAAAAGCTATTGGATTTAGGGGATTTTGTCGGCGTAAATGGAACTGTTTTTAAAACACAAGTAGGTGAAACCTCGGTTCACGTTGACAATTTTACTTTTTTAAGCAAGTCAATACGGCCCCTTCCTTTACCCAAGATAGATGCTGATGGAAATGTGCATGATGCATTTACCGACCCAGAATCCAGATATCGTCAAAGATATGTTGATTTGGTAGTTAACCCACAGGTAAAAGAGACATTTATAAAGCGTTCAAAAATCATTGCTTCCATGAGGTCTTTTTTAAATTCAAAAGGCTACCTGGAAGTTGAGACACCAATTTTACAATCTATTCCCGGGGGTGCCGCTGCTCGACCGTTCATCACCCATCATAATGCACTTGATATTCCTTTATATCTTAGAATAGCTAACGAACTGTATCTGAAAAGATTAATTGTTGGAGGGTTTGATGGTGTTTATGAATTCGCTAAAGACTTTAGAAATGAAGGAATGGACCGAACGCACAATCCCGAGTTCACTCAAATGGAAATTTATGTAGCCTATAAAGACTACATATGGATGATGGAGTTTGTGGAAGATATGCTCGAAAAAATATGCTTAGATGTATTGGGCACTACTAATGTAAAGATAGGCCACAATACGGTAAGCTTTAAAAAACCTTTCAAAAGAATCAGCATGATTGATGCCATTGCGGAACATACTGGAATCGATATTTCTGAGATGAATGAGAACGAATTGCGTGAAACTTGTAAAAAGCTCAATATTGAAATAGATGAAAGTATGGGCAAAGGAAAGCTCATAGATGAAATATTCGGAGAAAAGTGTGAGGGGAATTATATACAGCCAACATTCATTACAGATTATCCTGTTGAAATGTCCCCTCTGTGTAAAAAGCATAGAAACAATCCTGAGCTTACGGAACGTTTTGAGCTAATGGTAAATGGAAAGGAACTTGCAAACGCCTATTCTGAATTGAATGATCCCATAGACCAAAAGGAACGCTTTGAAGAGCAAGTGAAATTATCTGAAAAAGGAGACGACGAAGCCATGTTCATTGATATGGATTTTGTCAGGTCTCTCGAATATGGAATGCCTCCCACTTCAGGAATGGGGATAGGGATTGATCGTCTTTGTATGTTCCTTACAAACAATGCCTCCATACA
Organism: Flavobacteriales bacterium; assembly: GCA_003331365.1. Taxonomy (GTDB): domain Bacteria; phylum Bacteroidota; class Bacteroidia; order Flavobacteriales_D; family Crocinitomicaceae; genus UBA952. The sequence continues at coordinate 12,769 of QOQC01000001.1, forward strand.
GGAAGTCTTGTTTTTCCCACAAATGAGACCCGAAGTAAAAACAGTGAAGCTTGAACTGTCTGAACATGAAAAAACCATTCATGAAAATCTAAAAAAAATGAACAAGTGTGAGCTTAAAGAGCTCCGTGGCTGTGTGGAGATGAGTAATAAAGCATGGGACAAAGCAATGAAAGGCCTTTCAAAAAAAGGTATTCTGAAAGTGAATAAAGAAGCCGATTTGTTGTTGGTTGCTTTATTGTAAGCTAAACTCTTTTTGTCTTTAACTTTTTGTAAAAGTAGCTCATCGATAATATGTGAGGTAAGCTGATGCAAGAAATGAAAATAAAGATTTGGGCAATATTATAATCCCAACCCATTCCTGAATTCAAGAAAAGAACTACAAATAAAACAAAAGCGCCTAGATTAAATGGCAAGGCTGTTTTGAATAAACTCCAATTGCTTTCTTTGAAAGATGTTCTCAAATGTTTCCATCCACTCCAGCTGTGATGAAAGACAAAATAGATCGCAAATGACATTACCAGGGGCATCCAATAGCTTAATGCGAGAAAACAGGTAAGTAAAACCCAAGGTAGTGACCGGTGCAATCTGGCTAATATAAAAGAAACAATAAGTGACCATATGAATAAGCCTAGCCATGGAAGTTCCGATGGCAGCGCTTGAACATTCAATGTCTTCAAGATTACATTCAATTCAGAAACATGGGAGAAAAATAGAGCTGAAAACATGAGAAGTCCCCAAAGAAACCCAACGAATCTCGAATTGATTTTCCATTCCTGAATGTCGGTTTCACCAAAGTGCCACGCCGAATATATTATAAATGTCACCAATGCTACCGTTGGTGAAATAAGCCAAACCAAATAAGCCATAGACATGACACTTAAATACTTGAATATAAAGGATAGATTTATTTTTTTATTATCAGAAAATAGGCCTGTTTTATGATCCATTGCCCCGTGAGGTATCCCAACCAAAAATAGACCAATGGCAATTAAAGCATATATACTTAATTCTGCATATTCAGGAAGTATGAAATGTAATAATCCATATAACATCAGGGGTGCAAACAGTATAAGTTGAGGCTTCGATTTTTCGATGAATAAATACAATACAGCTTTTAAAAAAGTACCAATTTGAAGCTTCGAAAACATTCCCATATCATCCTTTAAACTCGAGTTTTCATCTAAAAACCGCAAAATATAGCTCAGGGATTGAGACGAAAAAAGACGATTAAAAATGGGCTTACCCATTTGGGGCCAAACAGCGAGTATGTATATCAATAGTCGGTCATAAAATTTAAATCTTGATGAGGATTTCTGTTTTAGTATTGACTGCCCGACTTGTGCCGACAAGGTTTGTGCATGTTTATACATGTTCTTAAAGGCATATCCCGTACTCGGTTTTACCATATGGGCACGTGTTCCAATCGGTATAATTCTTTTAGACTGTTGGCACTTTGGCATATCCATAAACATGGGTATTACCCCTCGTTCTACTTCAGCGATATTAAAGCTTCCATAGTTACGGTGGATATAATTTTTCAAATCTCTTTGGGCAGCTTCAGTATTGATTTTTTCTTTTCCAAATCTGGTGAGTTCAAATAAGGCCTCACTGTTTGAATATGGGAGTATATAAACAAACTGGGTTCCACCATCTTGATTCACATTAAAATCCATTAACGTACAGGTATTTTCATCCAACACAGCATCCTTCAGCTTTACTTTGTACCCTGTAAAAGATTGCCAGATGTTCTGTTTTTCAGATAAGGGCATTTTAATTTTTGGAGGTCTTGAATCAAAAACCATGTGAGCCTCATAAGTTGTTTTGGAAGTTGTAATCAATACCAAATTCTTTTCTTCAATTTGAGCAACCTTCTCTCTGCTCATCGTAACATCGTATTGTTTTAAAATCTTTCGCGTTTTGTTGTAGAGCCCTTCACAACTAATATGGTGATACTTCAATGGATTGATTTCACGCTTCTTCTTTTGGTTAATCATTACTTTTGACCAGCTGTGAGTTATGATCTCCTTGTAGTCTTCAATGATGTCGTCTGATGGCTTGGCCCAAAAACAAAATGTTTTGTCATTGGTTTTTTTTTCAGAGGGTTCAATGATTAAAATCCGTTTATTTCGGAGCTCGTTCTTCTTGTGGAGCTCATTGATTAAAATACACGAACTTGCACCAAACCCGGAAAAAACAACATCATATACGTGTTGAGCAGTTTTCACTTTGTAGTGGTGTTTCTATTAGAACACATAAAAACCTGATTTGTTGACAATTAATTCAATACATAAATTATGTAATCGAGAAAGAGTTATCCCAAGTAATAATCAATTCACAATTAGCTTGAGTGTCTCGTTTTGCAAAATCAATTCTTCGGGAAATTCGATTTTTAGAAAATAGGTGCCTTGAGCAACATTAAGATTAATTGGCGCAAAGCTATTATCGTAAATTTCTTTCGCTAAAATTTCTTTTCCCGCCTGGTCAGATAGTGTAATACTGAATCGACTTATGTGATCATCTGCCATGCGAATAAAGACCTGTTCACCTTTAGGTGCAGGATTTGGGTAGCAGGACACAACTGATGGCGATTTGGCCTCTTCAAAAAAGGCCCTATCAAACTCAAATAAATACAAGCCACTTATACGATCTGAAATCAAAACCTGATTATTAAAAGCTCGAGCCTCTACGCCCCATGCGCCCCACATAGAAAACTCATTTCCAGATAGATCTGTATGTGTGTCGTAAGCTGCAATTTCATTTGGAGGATTATTTCTTAAATCATAAATTCTTAGACCATCATTATAATAGGCCACATAAGCCAAGTTTCCAAGAACCTTGATGTTATGTGCCGTTTTATCATAGGGTGTGTTTTCAGCTCCAAAAAGCTGTTGAACTTGTAGCCCATAGTTCTCTGCAACGGTACACTTTTTAATTCTTGTGCCAGGTGTTTCATCTGCAAAAACATAGGTCGATCCATCCTCACTTAAGCTGCCTTGATGGTTGTAACCTTGTTCTTGATAAAATTCAAGATTGTTCAAATATATTGGGGCTTCAGGAATGGAAAAATCATAAACCCTAATCCCTTGAAAACCACAATTAAGAATACCTACCGATTCTTTAAACTCAAAATCATGGACCTCTGAAAGGTCATCAAACCCACTAAATATTATACTTGGAGAAAGTGGGTTTTCAAGTGAATATACCCGAAGCGGAATCATAGATGTTTCCATGCCATTAACAATTGGGGTTACTAAACACAAATACATCAATGCCCGAGAAGTGTCAATATAAATGTTATGTGCTTTGCCTACCCTTTCGTCTTGAATATCTGCAGCAAGGTTTACCGCAGTAGGAAGATTAGACAAGTCTATAATTTGAAGTGAAGCGTCACCTTCATCTCCAATAGCGTATAAAAAATCATTGTAATGGGCATATTCTCTTGTAATTGCCTGGGAAGAAAGAAAATTTCCTTTGATACTGTCAATGAATGTCAAACTATTGTCGACGGTAATTTCAAAAATGTGAAATCCCTCTGTTGTGCCAATAACCGCATAATCGTGTCCAGCCTTAGAAAATGAGTAGCAACCGCTGTAACGAACCTGGCTGGAATTTGAAATCAAAGATGAATCAGACCAGTGGTCAAGAAGTGTGACATTTTTAATTTGTGCCGATAAAAACAAAGGAAATGCAAAAAGATAAAAGACCAACACCCTCATTTCATGAACTTTTTACAAAACTCCCAAAGTATAATTCCGGCACATACACTGACATTTAGACTGTGCTTTGTTCCAAATTGGGGAATTTCTATTACCCGATTTGAATAATTCACTACCTCTTGATCCACCCCATTGACCTCATTTCCAAAAATTAATGCCGTAGGGTGTTTTGGCAGGGCGGAAACCTCCTGTAAAAGTGTCGTCTCTTTTGTTTGCTCAACTACACAAATCTCATACCCATCTTTTTGCAAGTCTTTAATACATGATAGTGTATTTTTATAATGCTCCCATTGCACAGTTTCTGTTGATCCAAGTGCAGTTTTATGAATATCCCTATGAGGTGGTGGCGCTGTAATTCCACATAGACAAATCTTTTCAATATTAAATGCATCTGCTGTTCTAAAAAAAGAACCAATATTATTGAGGGAACGAATATCATCCAATACCACTACTATTGGAAACTTCTTTTGATCACGATATTCAGCTTCAGTTTTTCTATTTAACTCCCAAAGCTTTAATTTTTTGTTCATTCTTTTAAAATATCTTTTTCCTATACTTTGATTTCCAAAGGGATGCGATTAACTTTACCTGCAAAATTTAGAAAATCATTTCACTTGGCGAAATCCACTAAGGAAAAAGGAGCAACAGAAACTCCTTTGATGAGACAATATAATCAAATCAAGGCGAAGCACCCAAAGGCGATGCTGCTTTTTCGTGTTGGTGATTTTTATGAAACTTTTGGCGAAGATGCTGTCAAGGCATCAAACATCTTAGGTATTATTTTGACAAAAAGAAAAAATGGTGCAGCCGCCCACATAGAGCTTGCTGGCTTCCCTCACCATTCGATAAACACCTATTTACCTAAGCTTGTCAGAGCTGGTGAAAGAGTTGCTATCTGCGATCAGCTCGAAGATCCTAAAATGACCAAAAAAATTGTAAAGCGGGGTGTTACTGAATTGGTAACTCCTGGAGTTTCTTTCAATGATGAGGTGCTGAATCAAAAGGAAAATAACTTTTTGTGCGCCGTACAACTTAACAAGCAAAATCACGGTATTGCCTTACTTGATGTTTCTACAGGAGAGCTTTTGGTGGCTCAAGGAGATCATGAATATATAAATAAACTGATTTCAAATTTCAATCCCAGCGAAATCCTATTCCAAAAAAATAAAGGCAAGGAATTCGAAGGCTTGTTTGGTACGTCTCATTATACCTTTAGGTTGGATGACTGGGTATTTACCTCGGATTTTGCAGAAGAAATATTAAACAAGCACTTTGGCACTAAATCTTTGAAGGGGTTTGGTGTAGAAGGAATGACAGAGGCGATTATAGCTGCGGGAGCCGTATTTCATTATCTCGGAGAAAGTGAACATAAAAAACTAGATCACATTACCGGAATATCAAGAATCGAAGAAGACAAATACGTCTGGTTAGATCGCTTTACCATTAAAAATCTTGAGCTCGTTTCTTCACCGCATGAAAATGCAAGAACGCTTTCTGACATTTTAGACGAAACTCAAACGGCGATGGGAAGTCGTATGCTTCGGAGATGGATTATGCTTCCTCTTAAAAACAAAAAGCCCATTGAAGACCGAATTGAAGTTGTGGATTTTTTAAAATCAAATGAAAAAATTGGCTTCGAATTGTCTCAAAGACTCAAAAATATTGGAGATCTAGAGCGATTAATTTCCAAAGTTGCTGTGGGCAGGGTGAATCCAAAAGAGGTGGCACACTTGAAAAAAACATTGCTTGAGATTGACCCATTAAAGAAACTACTTGATACCAGTAATCAACCAAAAAGTTTAAGTCATCTGATTGAGAAACTAGATTGCTGTCCATTATTAATTGAGCTCATTAATAAGTCACTGTGCGAAGAACCTGCAGGCCAAATTGGAAAAGGAGAGGTGATAAAGTCGGGATGGAACAAGGAACTTGATGAACTTCGTGAGATTGCTTACCATGGAAAAGATTTTCTTGCCGAGCTTCAACAAAGAGAATCAGAACGTACGGAAATCCCGAGTCTTAAAATCGCATTTAATAACGTTTTTGGATATTATATAGAGGTAAGGAACACACACAAGGATAAGGTTCCTGAAGAATGGATTAGAAAACAAACCCTTGTAAATGCAGAAAGATATATCACCGAGGAGCTCAAGGTTTACGAGCAAAAAATATTGGGCGCTGAAGAAAAAATACTGGCACTTGAAACGCGTTTGTTTCATGAATTGGTATTAGAAATGGTCAATTTCATCACTCCCATTCAATTAAATGCCCAAATTCTCGGTAGACTCGATTGTTTGTTTTCTTTTTCAGTAATTGCGGATAAGTACAATTACTGTCGCCCCGAAATTAACGAAGGTCATTCTATCGACATCTCAAATGGAAGGCATCCGGTCATAGAACAGTCTCTTGAAATCGGAGAAAAATACATTTCAAATAACATCCACCTTGATCAAGAGACGCAACAAATCATGATGATTACTGGGCCAAACATGAGCGGTAAAAGTGCATTAATCAGACAAACAGCACTCATAGTAATTATGGCACAAATGGGATGTTTTGTACCAGCACAAAACGCAAAAATCGGATTGGTAGATAAGGTTTTCACAAGGGTAGGGGCATCGGACAATATCTCTTCGGGTGAATCTACTTTTATGGTTGAAATGAACGAAACGGCAAGTATTTTGAATAATATTTCACCAAGAAGTCTCATCTTACTAGACGAAATCGGTCGTGGAACGAGCACCTATGATGGCATTTCAATAGCCTGGGCTATTGCAGAATACCTGCATGAAAACAAAAAAGCAAAATGCAAAACCCTTTTTGCAACCCACTACCACGAGTTAAATGAAATGACCCATAAGTTTAACCGAATTAAAAACTTCAATGTCTCCGTGAAGGAGGTAGGGAAGAAAATTCTTTTTATAAGAAAGCTGGTTGAAGGAGGCAGCGAACACTCTTTCGGTATCCATGTGGCCAAAATGGCAGGGATGCCAGCTCAGGTCGTGAAAAGATCAGAACAGATACTCAACGATCTAGAAGCTATGCATTCATCTGTCGGTGGAAAGAAAAACAAAGAAGAAATCAAAACAAGTTTGAACGACTCCATGCAACTAAGCTTTTTCCAATTGAATGACCCCGTTTTGGAACAAATTCACGAAGAGCTTAAAAATGTTGATATTAACGGACTCACACCGGTTGATGCGCTTTTGAAACTAAATGAGATTAAAAAACTATTAGGGAATTGATATGGAGGTTTCTATGAATAAAATGCGTTGGTTGCTTTTTCTATTGGGGTTCGTGAAAATCCCTATGATTAGATACACCAAACCCAAACTTTTAATGATTGACGACAATGTTGTTCGGGTTAAAATCAAGCTCAGAAGACGTACCAAAAACCACCTGAACTCTATGTACTTTGGTGCACTTTCGGTAGGAGCGGATATTGCAGGCGGTATACAGGTATTTTATTTTTCAAAAAAAATGGATCGAAAGGTCTCTTTTGCATTCAAAGGTATGAATGCACAATTTCTTAAGAGAGCCGAGAGCGATATTGTTTTTGAGAGCACTGAAGGTAAAAAAATTCAAAAGGCCATGCAGAAAAGTCTCGCTGAACGATCGCGCGTTAATGATAGTATTATGGTTGAAGCGAAAAATAACCTTGGAGAGGTAGTAGCTACCTTCGAAATGATTGTTTCTGTTCGGGTATCATAAAAGTATCGTTAATTTAAAGTGATTTTTGAACGTATTTTCTAACTTTGTATTTCTTAAAAATAAAATTATGTACCCACCAGAATTAGTACAGCCAATGAAAGAAGATCTAACTTCTGTTGGCTTTAAAGAACTAGGCAAATCTGAAGATGTTGATGCTGCCATACAAAATACATCAGGAACACTACTTGTTGTAGTTAATTCCGTTTGCGGATGTGCCGCAGGGAATATGCGCCCAGGTGTTAAGCTTTCGGTTGAGGGAGGCAAAAGTCCTGATGCCTTAACTACTGTTTTTGCTGGTGTGGATACCGAGGCTGTTGCTCAGGCTAGAAAATACTTTTTGCCCTACCCGCCATCATCACCTTCTGTGGCTTTGTTTAAAGATGGAAAACTCGTTCATTTTTTAGAGCGCCATCATATTGAAGGAGGTTCTGCCGAGATGATATCAAACAATTTGAAAGCTGCATACGCTGAGTTTTGCTAAAAGCTACTTTCTTTTATTTAAAAACATGTGATACCTGTAGGCGTATTCTCAAGGAATTGAGCGTGCCTGATGGGCTTGTTCTTCGCGAAATAAAAACTTCTCCAGTTACTCCAACTGAATTGGAGAACATTAAGGATCATTTTGCGAGCTATGAGGAGCTCTTTAATAAACGTGCAGTAAAATTCAGATCTATTGATTCATCCTCTTTTAAAGATGTAGATTATAAAAAATTACTCCTGAGCGATTATACCTTTTTGAAACGGCCCGTTTTGCTTATGGAGGATAAGGCATTTGCAGGAAATTCAAAGGCGACTGTATTACAGATGATGCTTGCTTTGAAACAGAAATAAATCCAAAATGACCTGGAAAAAAGATAGACGTGATGTTGTGAAATTACTTTTAGCAGGCGGATTAAGTCTCTATATACCTGCATGTCAATCTTCAAATAGAAAAAAAGAAGCGGAGGGTAAAGCACCAAGAAAAAAAGATTCGGGCTCAGAAATCGAGGAAGCTTTGCACTCCAATAATGTTACCTTCCTACAGAAAGCAGATGAACAATTTAATGAGCTCAATCAAGGTTTTAATCTCGCCGTAGGTAAAATACCTGCATTAATTGCCCTTTGCGCGAATACAGAAGGTGTTGCAGAGGCGATTGGGTTTGCAAGGAAACAGGGCTTAAAAGTTGCCGTTAAAAGTGGGGGTCATAGCTTTGAAAATTTCTCCTCTATAAATGATGGTATGCAGATCAATCTTTCGCTTATGAATGAAGTGAGGTGGATAGATGAAAAAACGGTAAAGATTCAGCCTTCATGTACACTAAGAGAAATGTATGATGCCATTCTGCCAAAAGGTCGCATGATACCAGCAGGTTCTTGTGGAGGAGTCGGGGTTGGAGGAATTACATTAGGTGGAGGGTATGGTTTTTTTGCACGGAAATTTGGCTTGACCTGTGATCTGGTTAGTGAGGCTACTTTTGTTGACGGAAATGGAAAAACTCACCATGTAAAAAAAGGAGACGACTTAATGTGGGCATTAAAAGGTGGTGGTAATGGGAATTTTGGTGTGGTTACCGATTTTACCTTTAAAACGTTTCCTGCACCCGACTCATTTACCCGTCATCGATTCAAGGCATACAAACTCGACAAGATTCGGACAAAAGAATTGCTTCAGACTTATTTTAAATATTCTAAAAATTTACCTGAATCTTGTTTTGCGGCATTTGTCCTAAACTACAAAACACTGGTGCTTCTCATTACCAATTATGGACCAAGAAATGAGGCACTCGACGACATGATTGATACCTTTTCTGCGCTTTGCGATGATGCCTCAATTGGCGAACCAAAAAACCTAGCTGTTTCACTCAAAAACTATTATGGTATAGAGTATCCTATCTACTTTAAAAATGCATCTGCTGGGTATTATGAAAACTATGAAACCATTGCCTCAAGTATCGATCAGGTATTGGATATCGTTTTTAGAAAAAGAGGGCTCATTTATCAGATAAATACACTTGGGGGAAATATAAACAATCCTGAATTTGAGAAGGAGTCATGCTATCCACACAGATCCTCCCCCTATTTATCAGAATTGCAATATTATTGGGATGAGAAAAAGGACCCCACAGCATTACTGAAGTCCTTTGATGAAATCCAAAACATACTTTACGAAAACGGTATTAGAAAGCAATACAGGAATTATCCAAGCTTAGGTTTTAAAGATTGGGAAAAGGCTTATTTTGGAGATGGCAACGAAAGACTCCAACAAATAAAAAGAAAATATGACCCTGAAAATATTTTTGAACACGAGCAAAGTGTTAGATTGGGTTAGACGAAAAATAAACTTTAACATCCAAAGCCCTCAGGTGGCTTTACCTCAATTCTAAAACATATGAAGTCTTGCCTTTGACTTCGAATGTTTTTGATAAATCTATATCATAGGATTCGTGATTTAAAACATCATAAGCCAATTTACGATTGGAAATGTTTTGTTTAAATCGAGATAAATTCAGGGTTCGGTTTTCTGGAGAATTATTGATGATTACCATTACTGTCTCCTCACTATCAAACCGAAAATAAACATATACATTTTGTTTTGGTACGTAGTGCATCATTTTTCCCTGGTGAATCACTTTTTTGTTTTTTCTCCAATTCAACAAGTTTTTTGAGAATTCAAAATAACTGTTTTCTCTTTCTGTCCTTTGCTCTGAATCAAATGCATTGTGTTTGTCCTCTTTCCATCCTCCGGGAAAATCTCTACGAATATCGCCGTCACCATAATTCCTCTTCCCCTGCATGCCAATTTCACTGCCGTAATAGATTTGAGGTACCCCTCTCGTAGTTGATATTAGGGTCATGGCTAATTTATAATCCTCAATATTCGGAAATTTTTCATTAAATCTTTCCGTATCGTGGTTTTCGAAAAAAACACATAAGTTTCTGGGATTGGTAAATAAATAGTCGTTGATAAAGTTCTCATATACTCGCAGCATACCTTTGTTCCAGCTTTGCTCTGGCTCCTCAAAACACTTTGACATGCCATCCATTAATGTGAAATCCATCAAATAAGGCAATCCCGAGTTGTAATCTTGGATTGCCGCTACAGGGCTTTCCCTTTGCCAAAATGCAATTTGTGCTTGGTCCAACATCCAAACCTCTCCTACAATGGAAAAATTTGGATATTCATTCATCATAGCATGAGTCCATTTTGAAATACCCTCCTTAGAATTGAAAGAATAGGTATCCACTCTGATTCCATCTAAATCAGCTGTCTCAACCCACCAAATGGAATTTTGTATGAGGTAATTCAAAACCAATGGATTGTCTTGGTTTAAATCAGGCATGGTTTTTACAAACCAGCCGTCTGTGCACTCTTTATAATCAATTTCAGACCTGTAGGGGTCCATGTGGGTCGTCATTCTAAAATTGGATTGGGTAAACTCTGGAAATTGATGAAACCAATCTTTTGTAGGAGTATCAAACATCATCCAGTGCATATAGCCCCAGTGATTTGTAACCACATCTTGAATGATTTTTATTCCTTTTTCGTGTGCATGTTTTACCAAATTTACATAGTCTTGATTTGACCCAAACCTGGGGTCAATTTTATATACATCGCTTTGAGCGTATGTGTGATAAGAGTACGTACTGTCATTATCCTCCATCAGTGGAGTTGTCCAAATTGCAGTTGCTCCCAGTTCATGAATGTAATCTAAGTGATTGATAATGCCTTCAACATCTCCGCCATGGCGTCCTCCAGGATTGCCTCGATCCATTTTTTCATAAACACTATCATCAGAATCATTATCTGGATTTCCATTTGAAAATCGATCCGGCATAATTAAATAAATAACATCAGATTGATCAAATCCTTTCCGGAGTTTTGACTCTTCTCTTCTCTCCTTTAATTCAAAATCATATGAAAGCTTTTTTTTGCTTTTTTTTGCTGAGGATTGAAATACCAACTTATAGAATCCAGGATTTTTGTTTTCCGTATCGACAGTTACAAAGAGAAAATTTGGGTTCTCTGTTTTCCTTATTTTTAATATGTTCAATCCCTCACAAGTAACTTCGTATTCTCCAATTTTTTCTCTATGAAAGAGGATTTCAACCTCAGAGTGCTCCATGCCAGACCACCAATTAGATGGCTCGACATGATTAAAAATTTGCATTTGTGAATTTGAATATTGAGCAATAGTCAAAACAAAAATAAATAAGAAGATATTTAAAGAACATTTCATTTCACGTATTTTTTAACAAAACCATTACTATATACAATTAGGTATATTCCGTGAAAAGAATCAATCTCATTAATTGTCTTTCCATTAAGGTCAATAACACTTATTATTGTCGATTCAGGTAATAATTCCTCTAACCCAATATTACAAGGGGGCTCTAACGATAAGTAATCTTCAACCTGAAAACTTGCCGTCGCATTTCTTGTAGTAATATAGTCGTTCAACGAATAAGAGACATGGGCCCCAAAAGCATCTTCTATAGCATTTAAAAAATCAAGATCAGAAAACCCATAATCGAGCTCCTTATAATCGTCAGCGAGGGCGGCATCAGAAATCATTGATTGAGTATTGATTAGTTGGCCTATTAGGTCAGTGGGGTTAAAATGATTCTGAATCAACTGGTGCATGTACATGTTGAAGCGATCCCGAAAATAAGGAACATTCATAATCCTTTGGTAAAGAGGCCTTTCATTCTCCCCCCAGAAATATATGTTCTTATTTGCCCAATCCTCATCAAACCAATCTATACCAAAGGTGTTGTCCATGTCATATTGAATAAAAACAAACTTTCCATCAGAGGGTCTTTGATACAAATAGAAATTATTTTTATTCACTGCATGACCATCCCAATGACCGATTAAGATTTCCAAAGCTAAAGTCTTGAGATAGATTTCCACGTCAAAAACATTCCAAATAGCACACGGAAAATCCTCATCCGATGAGTTATTGATGACTTCAATCAATGAAATTAACCCGGTGTAATCGTTTTCTGTTTTATTGGTTTTTAATTCATAGATATCCGCGTATGCTTGCTGATTGTTTCCCAAATAATTGAAGTCTGCACCCCAGAAACACTTGTAAAGATTCCCTTCGTCGTCGTCGATAAACCTTCGCTGAAGGAATTCATCGTCAATATGTTCAACATTAATGTAAAGACCCTTATACTCTTCGTTGATAAAAAGTTTTACATAACTGGTTCTAGAGCAAGGCAAGTCAGCCGAGGCCAGAATTTGGTTTGAAAGCCGGGATCTCATAATAGAGACATCATTGTGCTCTCCATTCAAGTTCATTTTTTCTAGTCCGTTCCATTTTTGCCCTTGGACAAAGGCATTAAAGGCCACTTTAAAAGACTTTTTCTCGGCATTCCTAGAGGTATTGCCCCTCAAACGAAATCCCACATTAGGAATTGTTTCTGTAAAGCTAGAGGAAATATATGTGAAACTTGCTGGATATTCATAATCAGAATAAAGACTATCTGTCAAAATAGTCTCCATATATTCGGGATTGATCTCTATTGAAATGCTAGCAACCTCATCTTGAAGAAAAGCATCATTATTAGATGGGTGTACCATTTGTGAAAAAACGCCCTTAACGAGAAGCATAAAAAGAAAAAGAACTCTATACATTATTGTAAGACAACTATTTGAGAATAATTCACATCCTTTGATGTGATTTTCAAAATATAAGATCCGGGAGCAACACTTTGAACGTTTATCTTCTTTTGAATAGAACCGTCATAAGGGATAAGCTCCTCTTTACTAACGATTCGACCCTGACTATCCAATAGCTGATATTGAACTTTTTGGTATTCTAGATTAGAAATCTGGATATTGATATTCTCATCACTCGGGTTGGGAAAAACATGAATATTTCCATATCCGTTTTGAACAATTCCAAGTTCTGAAAATTCAAAATTGACAGTTCCAATATTGACATCCGTATATACCCTAAAATCACCTGGAAGAAGTTGAATCGATGCATTAACATCTTCTACATAAATACTATCTCCAGAAAAATATTCATACCACCAGCCTGTATGGTGAAATGTTGGAATTCCCGACTGATCCACAATGTTAAAGTTGGTCAAGGTAATGGAATTCATGTCGGAATGGTTGTGTCTTAATCGTTTCACCGAACCCCCTAAAGAATAATCCACATCTAAAGTTTGGAAAGTCGGATAGTTTCTTTTCAAATGGTTCAAGGCTGCATAGACATTATACAACTCTCTCCTTTTTTCTTCTTCGAAGTATTCCCAAAGAACGGGTTTATTGCACACACGACATGGTTGATCAATAGATATATCGTATCCCAATTCACCAAACTGCCATATCATTTTAGGTCCTGGTTGAAGCAAAAATATAGTCGCCGCCGCTCTCATTCTTCCAAGGGCAACCAGCTCATCCTGAGCATCATGATCTGCATTTATAGAGTTTCCAAATGAAATATTTTTGAACATCATTCTTTCTTCATCATGACTCTCCATATACGTTACCAAGTGTGGTACACTCCATGACCTATTCAAGTATACTCCATTACTCAAATTAGAGCTGTTCGGATAACCCATGCCGCCTTCTTGATAAGCGTGAGTCATATTTCCCCAAAGCATCATTCCGTATTCAGCAAGTTCTTTTTCTTCGTTATTTCCAGACCAATGCTCCAAAATTATATATGTTTCTGGATGAATAGACCATATCGTATCTGCCATTCTTTTAATGAGTGCAATTCTTTCAGAATCGTAATTGTTCGTTCCGCTTCCAAAACCCTTTGTAAAATCAAAACGAAATCCATCAATATGATACTCATCAACCCAAAATAAATTAACCCGGTCTATGTAGTCTTTTGTAGCTTGGGTTGTATGATCGATGTCATACCCCCAGCAATAGGGTTCATGAGGACAGTCTACATTAAACCATGGACTATTTTGAGCCGGTTTTTCGGTTGAGGCATCCCAATACATTCGAAGTAATGGACTCTGACCAAATGTATGGTTCAAGACCATATCTACTATTACTGCAATTCCTCTAGAATGACATTCGTCCACAAATTCCTTGAACTTATCAGGGGTTCCGTAGTATTTATCTAAAGCCATGTGAAAAGAGGGGTTGTACCCCCAGCTTTCATTGTTTTCAAATTCGCCTGGAGGCATTAATTCAATCGCATTAATACCCAGGTTTTCAAGATAATTCAATGTATCTATCAATACCTGATAATTACGATCGTGCGTGAAGTCCCGAACGAGAAGCTCATAAATAATAAGGTCTTTATTTTCGGGCTTTTCAAACCCATCATTTATCCAATCATATTCACTACCACCTGGCGTAACCAAAGATATAAATCCACTCGTCAAGCCTTCTGGATACGGGTGTAAATTTGGAAATGTAGCTTCAGGGATGTTCCCGTCGTTATACGGGTCTAGAATCAATTCACTTAAGGGATCTGCAAGTTTGAGTTCACCATCAATATAGTATTGATATCCATAAGTTTGTCCTGGGTTCAATCCAGACACCTCTATCCACCAAGTAGCATAATCGGTTCCTCTATTCATATGATAATCACTTGATAAATTCCAATTATTAAAGTCGCCAATAAGGTATATGTGCTCTTTATCTGGACCATATAGTTTAAAAAGAATGGTTGAATCATTTAAATAATTAGCTCCCAATTTTGTAATAGGAGGATCTAATGTCGTTACCTCTGGATTGATCATAATACTGATGGTATCATAGGCAAACTCTCCATTGGCCTCTGCAATGGATACAATTTCATGTATTCCTGAAGAAACACTACTGAAATCAAAAAACACTTCGGTAACATCTGACTGAGAATCAATCTCTGTTCCGTTGTCGTATAGTAAGATATTACTGGTAATATTAGACTCTACATTTAAAACAAATGTCTCACCAATTTCAAACAAGTCTAAATTTTGTGGATTGAAAATAGCACAAACCAATGGGCCATTAACCGGATATATATCATAGTAAATATCACTTCCATCCGAGTCTCTACCGACTACACTACAATCAGCATTTCTAAAAACAAAAGCAAGCTGATAAACTTCTGTTCCCGGTGAATAACCATAAAACGTTGGAATATCAATGGTAATTTCAAATAAATTATTCCCGAGATTGTTCATTAAGACACTTGCATCGGTGGTCCCCCAATTTCCTTGAACAAATTGCCAGCTCGTTGGTGAAGTGCTGGCTTGGGTAATAAGCCCCGTATGGCAATACACTTCTGTTTGACCCATCAAAGCACCATTACCTAGAGTTGCATCATATATAATAGATACTTGATCCTCTTGAGTAGGAAACGAGGGGCTCAGATTCAAAATCTGAGAATTACCAATAATTGGTAAAAAAAAGAAAAATAATACTAAACGAACCATTAAAAAAGAAAAGGCCCAAGTTTACCCTGAGCCTTTTACAAATTAATTTATTTCTTGATAAATCTTCCTGATACAGCTCCTTGGCTGTTTGATACTCTGTATAAGTATAAACCAGGATTCAAATTTTCAATATTCAAAATTGTAAGCTGATTCATAGACTTAGTCGATAGTCTTTTCCCGCTCATATCAAACAACTCAATAGTTGAAGAATATGAATTGGCGTTTTCAAAATCAACATACAATTCTTTCTGAGCTGGATTTGGGTAAACATTTAGAGTGCCCATTATCCCCTCTTCAATTCCAACATTACAAGGATCACATCTATCCCAACAAAATGTGTAGGTCATATCAGCGGTAGGTACAGTTAACACTCGATTGATGTTCCCTGAACCATCATCAATTCCACATCCTCCTTCTGCAATTGCAGAGGTGTCTATTCCTTCATTGGTTCCCCAGTCTCCGTTCACAAATTTGTAAAGTTGTTCTGATCCGGCTGCGGAAGCATCGTACATTACCTCAATTGACCACATGCCATTGCCCATATCCATCATTGCGGAATTGGCATCAGAAGGAGTCCAATCGGCCATGGCGCCTGCAGCGACTGAAGCACCGGTAGTTCCAAAATTTCCTCCAACTCTGATTCCATTTGGGTCTAGAGCATTGCCGGCAGCAAGATAATTAGTAATATCTACCTGCAGAGTAACTGTCACCATTTGACTGAAAGCAAAGCTTCCTACAAATAAAAAAGATAGTAAAGTGTAAAATTTTCTCATAAATTAAAATTTAATTAATACTGATTTAGCAACAACAAGATATGAAAAAGCAATTCAAAACAGAAACTTTATGGTGCCTTAAACGCACTACAAGGTTTTAGTGTTAATAAATAGAATATGAAACTTTAATTAAAATCGCTTAATTTAAGGCTCGTCTACCCCATTAAAATGAATCAGAAAATTACGCTCAAACAAATTGCAAAAGAATTGGATGTCTCCATCTCCACAGTTTCCAAAGCGCTTAAGGACAGCAAAGAAATTGGCGAGGAAACCAAAAAGAAAATACAGGCATTTGCAAAATACTACAAGTACAGACCCAACCCTCTAGCTGTTAGTTTAAAAAACAATACTGCCAAAATTATTGGTGTCATCATTCCCGAAATTGTCCATCATTTTTTTGCTGAAGTAATTAATGGGGTTGAAAAAACCGCTTCAGAAAATGGCTACACTGTGATTATCACCTCATCAAATGAGCAATTTGAAAAAGAAGTTGCAAACATAAGTTCCCTATCGGATAGTTTAATTGACGGTTTTATTATTTCTGTTTCCAAAGGAACTTTAAAAGAAAAGAATTATGAACATATTTCTGACACTATTGAATTAGGCATCCCCGTGGTTCTCTTCGATAGAACGATCGATGATATCGAGTGTGATAAAGTCATGGTGAACGATAGGCTTGGCGCTTATGAAGGGACATCTAAACTTATCAATAAAGGAAGAAGAAAAATAATATTAATTACGACCGAAGACTATATCAGCATTGGTAATGAGAGAACCCAAGGCTATATTGAGGCACACGATGAAGCCAATATAAATTACCAACAAGATTTGATCATTAAGTGTCAAGAAAAAGGTTCCCGGGAAAAGAACTTGAGTTCATTGGAAAAAAATTTAGAAAAATCATTAACACTAAATTCTGACATTGACGGCATAATTGCTGTAAACGAATCATATGCGGCAGTAGCTTTAAAAGTTCTTGGAAAATTAAATATTAAGGTCCCTGAAAATGTCTCTTTAATTTGTTTTTCTGATGGAGTAATATCTCAATTTTCCACACCACCAATTAGTGCCCTAAGTCAGCACGGAGAGCTCATGGGAAGGAAGGCTGCCAATCTTCTTATTGAACGTCTTAAAAACCCTGAAAGAGATTTCCAAACTGACGTTATCGAATGTACCTTGATTGATAGAAATTCAATTTGAATGGAATAATAACCAGCAACTAATTGGTAATGGAATCATTTAATATTGTGAATCTAGGGTATAAATCCTCTTTTTTCACTTTCATATACATACTAAAAAATGTATCTTTCAAACCCATTAAAAGATGAAGAAAATGGAACATGAAACAATACATGCTTACCTAAAGGATGTCATCAAAAATATGCCTGATGATTGGTTGAATTTAACGACTCATCGTATTGATCTTTATGATGAGGCTCAAGCAAAATATCAATATTTAAAAGAATTCAAGAGCTTATTCGATTTAGGAATTTCAGATACAAAATCATTGAACGCATTACCAACAGCTTTTGACTATATTCGATTGGGGCACCCTTTATCCTGTGTTTTAGAATGGATGATTGCATCCCTCTACAATGTTCCACCTAGTCATGTCATTAGTTTTGATTCAAAATCAATGCCCCTTCTTTCGATTTTAAGAAGAAATGCATTATTGAATAAAAAGACAAGGATTCTATATAATGAGTCAAACCGTGGATGGTCTTTACCAACGGAAATATTAACTCAGATATATGGTTACAAATTTACCTTGCAAAGCATTCAAGAAAACGAGACCGCTCCGAATTTTAATGGAAGCACCATTGTTATTTCGAATCAAGAAAATCTATCTGATTTTAATTTACATGACGATTATGACTTTATCATCAACTTTCACGAAAGCTTGGGAAGTATCGTTTTAGTAAATGGTAAACAGAATGACGAATATGTTTCGGAAATTCAACATGTAAGAAGACGAGAAACAATTGCCATGACCCCAGCTAATTCGTTAGCCGCAATCAATAATACAATTAATGGTAGTCCAGTCAAAATTAACAATTCAGAAATTGAAAAAAATAAAAATAAGGTAATTGAAGAAATCCAGCAGATTACCAAAACAAGTGGAAAGCCACTTGTAGCCTCTAGTGGCTTATCCATTCAATATGCCATCCTAATGGGACTTATTCATGAAGCAAAAGCAACATTGGGTGCTAAAAAAATTCAAATTATTGTACCAACAAATTGTTATGGGGGAACGAATGATCAGGCTCGTCGAGTTGCTACGGTTATTGATGGTGTTGAAATTACAGATCTACATGTAGATGGAGAAAGTGAT
The DNA here is from genome assembly GCA_003331365.1 of Flavobacteriales bacterium. Taxonomy (GTDB): domain Bacteria; phylum Bacteroidota; class Bacteroidia; order Flavobacteriales_D; family Crocinitomicaceae; genus UBA952. The sequence goes on from QOQC01000001.1 coordinate 31,680, forward strand.
ATGGTATACAGTATTGATCAAGTTTTAGAACAAGTCGCAAAAGATGATGCCGTTCCATATATCATCGCGGAAATACCAACCAATCCCAGGGTAGAAGTGCCCAATTTGTTAGCGCTCAAAAAAGTACTAGGCAAAAAGAGGTTGACTGGGTCAGGTGCAGAAGCAATTGAACCTGTATTTATCTTGGACCAAACATTTTGTCCAAATATTCACTTTCTAGGTCAAAGTGAAATTCTATCTGAAATCAAAGCGATATCCTATGTAAGTGGGTCAAAATTTCCAAGTGGAGGAAAATGTACCGCCGGTTATTGTGTGGCTAACGAAAAAGCAGAAGGATTAATGGAAAATATAGGGCTTCACCTTTCTATTCAGGATAATGAAGCTACTCCTCTTCAGTATGAAATATTAGCGAAGCAGCTACCCTCGATGAATGAACGAATTAAAAAAGCCTATATAAATACCAGAACGTTCGTAAACTTCATTGAAAAAACTTTACCTGAAGCAAAAATTAATTTTGTTTCTGAAGTATTGGCCAAACAAGGCTTTACACCTTCTGTATTTTCATTAGACCTTCCAGCGAAAGGAAGTACGGATGAAGAAAAAGAATTATATAAAAGGGATTTAAACCTCAAGCTCATCAATCTTATGATTGAAAATATCCCTGAAGAAAGTAAGCATTGTGTTAGCTATGGGCAGCTCAAAGGTTGTTACTGGACTATTCCAGCCACCTCCACTCAAGGAACAACAAAAGAAGGGGATAAAGACTATATTGCCCGTGTTGCTTTATCACCAAAAATAAACCTTGAACGACACAAAGAAGTATTTTTAGATTTTGTTAAAGGTCTATAAAATTCAATTCTTAGAATTATTTTATTCTTTTCAATAGTAAAAAGTTATATTAAAAAAAAAAAGGGCGCAAATGCGCCCTTTAAGTTTTTATAAATATTGCTTTCTTATTTGATTACAACATTTGAATTTGTAGTTAATCCATTAGCTTTAATGGAAACCACGTATGTTCCTTTCGCAAATCCTTCTGTAGAGAAAGAAATAACTTGAGTTCCGTTTGCTCCTGAAGCAACTTGAGTACCCAAAACTCTTCCTTGAAGATCCATGATTGAGATATAGGTATCAGAAGTATTTTCAAAAGATATATTTACAACATCCGTAGCTGGGTTTGGATAAACCTCAACATTTTGAGCTGTCAAATCTTCTAAAGAAGCTGATAGGTTTTTAACCAAACCTAAATCTGAACCTCCAAAGTCAGCAGCAGTCATTGATAGAATGGTTGAACCATTATTATCAGAAACGCTCCACGAACCGTCAGTTCCTCCCCATTGAGATGCTCCAATTCCATCACCATAGTAATCATATACGGTAAATGTGTAACAATCTACAGCAGGTAGTGAGATAGGCCATGAATAAGCTGTGTTATTCGTTAAAGCATTTGTAGGATCCGCAGGAGGGGGGAAATTTCCAGTGTTGAAGTTTCCGGCAACATTTTCGTTTCCTTCCGACCAAATAACATCTCCATTTGAATTTGTCAACTCCATATAAGACTCATCAGCATAATCGTCTGTCAAAAACTCGACTGTAATTGAGCTATTCGTTTCTTCAGCTGTGCCAATAGTTTGAGACAATGAATTATTCGAAGCATCATCATCTGCTGAAGTAATTTCAATTGTATAAGTTGTAGTAGTTGACGGAGTAACTGTTCCAATAGCCACATTTTCCATTTCATAAGTAGCTAGGTTTCCTGACCAGTTATAAGAAAGAACAGAAGTTCCTCCATCCATAACTTCAATTGTAGCAGATGTCAAAGCTTGGTTACCCATGTTTTGAAGATCTACACTCATTGAAACTGGAGTTCCACATGAAACTGTTTCACCGGTATATCCCAATAAAGCTCCATTCACATCTCCACTTGCAGAAGGACAAGCAGCGGCCCCGCTATAATGAGCAGTGGCAGATAGCTGACCTGATTCATTTATGATTCTGTTTGGACAGATAGTATAAATTATTGGCCAGTACGGCAACTGGTACAACTGAGCAATGTTATCGTCATCACAGATTGGGAATTGTGTACCTGTAATCCAATCACCTTGAGTATTTGAACCTGTACCTTCTAAATCCGCTTGAGTAGTAGACGCATCTCCTTCAAACCACAATACCACAACATCATCAGTTGTATTAGCAGAAACTCCAGGAGCACCTGCAGGACCATGATTTGCCCAAAGATCTTCTAAGGCACCTCCTTGGTGGTAGCTCCAACATGGTGGGCACCAAGTTGCACTGATATCCATAATCACAGTGTAACCTTGATCTAGGTAATCATATAGATTGTGTGAGTTCCCGTTGATATCTACAGTAGTAAAATCAGGGGCAATACTTCCATCTGGAAGCTGTGCAATTGAATTGCTCGCAAATAATGTTGAACAAAGAATTGCTGATAGTAGAATTTTTTTCATTGTTTATTTTTTTTAGTGAGGTAAATTTATAACATTAATATGACTTTACGAAACGATTAACACAAATTTATGCAAGCACAAATTATTATATTCTCTGGGGCGGGAATGAGTGCGGAAAGTGGTATAAAGACCTTTCGAGACTCTAATGGTTTGTGGGAGGATTATAACATTCAAGAGGTGGCTACCCCAGAAGCCTGGAAACACAATTCAGATTTGGTGACTGATTTTTACAACCAACGGAGAAAACAAATAATCAATTCCAAACCAAATCAAGCACATTTTGCTATCGCCGAATTGGAAAAGAAAGCTGAAGTTCGAATCATTACTCAAAATATTGATGACCTTCATGAAAGAGCGGGATCGAAAAATGTATTGCATTTACATGGCAATATTCGATATGCAAAATCATCGGGGCCAAATCAAGAAAAAGAATATTATCCAATCGAAGGCTGGAAACTTTCTAAAAATGATAAGTGCCCTGAAGGTTATCGCCTGCGACCTCATGTTGTTTGGTTTGGGGAGAAGGTACCAATGATGGAAAGGGCAATTGATGAAATGAAGAGTGCAACACACTTCATTGTTATTGGATCTTCACTTCAGGTTTACCCTGCCGCGAATCTTTTATCCTTCTGTCCTACAAATGCGGAAAAGTGGATTATTGATCCAAAAGCAGATGAATTTAACTATGGAAACGGATTTCGTTTAATAAATCAAAAAGCAGTTGATGGTATTCAATCCTTAATGAGTGAACTTAAACTTTAGCCTTTTTTTCCTGCTCTTTGATAAAAAGCTCTATAGCACCTACCATAGAAGGGGCTTTAGGATGTGGCGCCCTGATGTTTGGCTTTAAACCATTCTTAATAGCTGCAGTAGCTGTTGTTGATCCAAATGTTGCAATCAAGGTTTTGTTTTGTTCAAATTCAGGGAAATTCTTCAAAAGAGATTCTATTCCTCCAGGACTGAAGAAAACCAAAACATCATAAAAAACATTTTCTAAATCAGAAAGATCAGCTGCTACAGTTCTATATAAAACAGATTTGGTGAATTGTATGTTATTTTCAGTGAGTGTGTTTGGGATTACATCTCTTAAGATATCAGTACACGGCAATAGTATGTTTTCAGATTTGTGCTTTTTGAGCACATCGATTAAATCATGAATATTTTGATTACCAAAAAATATTTTTCTTTTTCTGTAAGCAACAAACTTCTGCAGATAAAGAGCTACTGCCTCAGAAATACAAAAATACTTCATTGAATCAGGCACCTCAAACCTAGTGGCTTCTGCCATTCTGAAAAAGTGATCCGCTGCTACTTTTGAGGTTAAAAGAACACCTGTAAAGTCGGCAAGATTTACCCTTTGCTCTCTAAACTCCTTAGGGCTCACCCCTTCTACTTTAATAAAAGGTCTGAAATCTATAGTTAAACCTTGTCTTTCAGCAAGCGAAAAATAAGGAGATCTATTGCTTTGTGGTTTAGGTTGGGAGACTAGTATTGTTTTTATTGCCAAAACTATTTTATTAAATTCTGTATTAATCAAAATAATTCTCTAAAATACTTGCCTAAAACGACCAAAGGAAGTATTTCGAGGGTGCAAAGATACAAAATTATATAAAACCAATCGTAATTATTTGATTTGGCATAGATTATCCCTTTTACAATTCGGGCAAAAGGAAGTAAAAACAAGACAAAGTATACCAATAATCTAAATATTTCAGCATGCTGCTTATTTAATAAAATCAGTAAGGCTAATAAAAAAATAACCAGACCCAAAAAATTCCATATTTGTTGAGTAATAACAGACATGTTTTTTCTCAAATCTGATTCTCCTAACAAAATAGAACTTAAACGAAAGCTAAGTTGCTGAAAAAGAAAAAATGTAGAAAGCATTAGAAAGCTATTAAACACAAGTTCTTCAAGATTAAAAGACTCATGTAAAACTGCAATTAAGCATACATTTAATGAGATAAATAAATTCATAAATAAAAGAAAATGTGCAGCTGGAGAAATAATTTCAGAATCACTAAAGGATTCATTATAGAATTTCCTTGACCAAAAATCTCTATTTACTATTTTGAAAAGCTGGGGTGACATTAATCTCGATAAACCAATAAAGCCCACACAAACCAATATTAAGACCAATAAGGTGTTTTTTAAAACATTTTCCCTTGGATAGAGTTGAATGGCCTGGATTAAAATTATCAATGGATACATACTGAGAAGTAAAATTAAATAGAAATTAAAAACATAAGCCCTGTATAATTTGTTAATTTTGCGATCGTAAAAGCTTTTTTTGATGAAAACAGATTTATACAATCATCCCGATTATTATTTAATGGATGAATTATTATCAGACGAACATAAGCTGGTAAGAGATGCCGCAAGGGCATGGGTGAAAAAAGAAGTGTCGCCTATTATAGATGACGCTTATGAAAATGCCGTTTTTCCCAAGCATCTTATACCAGGTCTTGGTGAAATTGGCGCCTTTGGTCCATATATTCCAGAAGAATATGGAGGCCCTGGGCTTGATCAAATTTCATATGGACTAATAATGCAAGAATTAGAGCGTTGTGATTCAGGTTTACGTTCAACAGCATCAGTGCAATCATCTCTTGTAATGTATCCAATATGGAAATATGGAAGTGAAGAACATAAAAACAAATTTCTCCCGAAGTTAGCCTCAGGTGAAATGGTCGGTTGCTTTGGTTTGACTGAGCCCGATTTTGGATCTAATCCAGGAGGCATGATTACCAATTATAAAGAGGATGGTGACCACGTCATCTTGAATGGTGCAAAAATGTGGATTTCAAATGCCCCATTCGCCGATATTGCAGTGGTTTGGGCAAAAAGTGAAGAAGGGCGAATTCATGGCTTAATTGTAGAAAGGGGAATGGAGGGCTTCAGTACTCCAGAAATGCACGGAAAATTATCTTTACGTGCATCTGCAACAGGAGAATTAATTTTTGATAATGTCCGTGTGCCAAAATCAAATATTTTACCGGGTAGGTCAGGTTTAGGAGCTCCGTTAAGTTGCTTGGACTCTGCACGCTTTGGTATTGCTTGGGGTGCCCTTGGAGCGGCAATGGATTGTTATGATCAAGCACTGCGCTATTCAAAGGAAAGAACCCAATTCGATGTGCCAATTGGTAGCTTCCAGCTCATTCAAAAAAAGCTTGCTGAAATGATTACAGAAATCACAAAAGCACAATTACTTACACTACGCTTGGGAGAGTTGCGAAATGAAGGAAAGGCGAGCTCAGCACAAATTTCAATGGCAAAAAGAAATAATGTAGAAATTGCATTAAACATCGCCAGGGAGGCTCGACAAATTCATGGAGGAATGGGTATTACTAGTGAATATTCTATGATGCGTCATATGGCAAATTTGGAATCGGTTCTCACCTATGAGGGTACGCATGACATACACTTGCTTATCACGGGTATGGACATCACGGGAATTCCGTCATTTACTAGAGATATGCCTAAATAGTGGCTAAAATTCAGCGCTTGGAGTGATGGTTTCTCCTCGCAATAAGCGAACTCTTTTTCTAGCTTCATGTCCATATAGACTAGATGGGTAATCGATTAGTAAAGCCTTATATTTTTCTAAGGCCTCTTGGTCCTTAAATAATTTGGTTTCTAATATTTCTGCAAAGTGGAATAGCGCATCATCTGCTAAAATGTCTTCTTTGTGAAACTTCAGAATATCCTCATAATACCCTATGGCCCTTTCCCAATTCCCCTGAAGCTCCATAGCTTTGGCTCTCTTGTATAAAATTTCATCGGCAAGAGAATGAAAAGGGTAATTCACTTGTATGCTGTCAAACAAGGAAAAAGCCTCTTTGAATTTGAATTGTTCGATGAATAAATCTGCCTTTGAAAACCAGGCCATTGCTATATAATTTGAGTCTAAACCGTAGTTATCGGTTATGGTTACTGAAAGCTGAATTGCGTCATTCGATAAAAGTTTCGATGTCGATTGCTTAAGGATGTCCAGTTGTGATTGTGCAAATTCAAATTCTCCTTGATAGTAGAAAATTCTTGCATTTTTAAATTTAGCTCTATTCCCAATGGTTTCATAATTAAAGGCTTCACTAATTTGCATATAAATGAGTGACGCATCCCAAACATTTCCTCTAAGTACCTCAATGTCTGCTATAAGCATTTTCACCTTAGCTTTCATAATGTCCGTAAGCATTGTTGACCTCTCCGTATCTGCAAGGACTTTCAATGCTTTTTCTCTATCTCCATAATGATATGATAGCAACTCAGCATACTCAAGAACTATAGAAAGTGTCCTTGAATTGGGAGACTGGACTTTTTCTAGGACTTTTTCGTAATGAAGAATGATTTTGTCCAGCTCTTCCCTAGTATATTTCTTTAATTTAGCAACCTTAATGTATCCAACATTTAAAATTCCAACTTGAGCTTTCATTTTTATATCTTCAGAAGAACTTATCGATATTACCTCCTGAAACGCTCTAATTGAAGTCTGATAATCTTTATTTTCTCGGCAAACCATTCCAAAATCATAAAGTCTATATCCATTGGCTTTTGATCTAATATCCACAGAAACCACCTGATTAAACACACCCTCAAAATTATCTACTTGTGAATAAAGCCAAATTAACATTTCTGAAAAAATAACCCCTGTATTTTCTTTTTTTGCCCTTTCAAAAAGTGCAGATTTAAACATCTGAAATTCTTTGGAGTCCTCAATTTCTAAATCTAAACGTCTTAATAGTGCCTTTTGAACAGCTTCCTGATAGTAGTCGTGTTTGTCAAGTAGTGACAAATATGATTCTATCATTTTTTCTTTTTCTTGTTTTTGAGCATACAAATCGGCTTCTTGAAAATTAAATGGATAGCTTTTAAATTTCTTTTTTGCATTGCTTAAAACCGTTAGTGCCAAGTCTGGCCTAGACATTACCAAAAAAGAGCTAAATAATGATATACATTGTGAAGGAGAATTACTTTGATTTTCGATAAGCTCATCATATATTTTATTCGCCTTCGCTGGCTGTCCCCTATTACCATAAAAACCAGCTAATTGTAATTTAAGGTCAACATTATTGCTTGTTTTAGAAATCTCTTTTTTTAACGTCTTTTCAGCTATTTTATATTCTTTTGTTTCAATAAGGCATTCATAATATTTCTTAAATATTACCAATGAGGGTGATTCATTATAAATTTTCTCATAATATTCTAGCGCCTTCGAATAATCTCCCTGCCCATAATAATGCTGAGCAAGTTGTAAATCAGAATTGGATTGAGAAAATGAAAAAAGTGAGAATCCAATAAATGATATAAATAATAGGTACTTCATATATTATTGTTGAGAAATCAAACCCCGACCGTATTCAAGCAATTCCTTGTGTAGTCTGAAATATATTTCCAAAAACTGTGCCCTAAGTTTCAGGTATTCTTTAAAAAGAATATTTATTTGGGAAACCTTATTTTTCTCGAATTGAATATATTCATCATACGACTCCCTTTTCCCGTAGCCATTTGAGATGTCGGAGTGTAATTTTTTAAGCTGAGACAGCTCTTCATTAATGCTTTGACGCAATCTAAATTCTTCCTTACCAATAGGGCCAAGCATTCTCCTCATTCTCTTATAATCATCCATTTTTTGACCAAACTCAAGATTAATTGTATCTGAGAAATAGTTTTGTTTTATTCTTCGCTCAACCTCATACGTTGACAACTTTAATGCTGAAATACTATCTATTTTTATATTTTCAAATTCTCGATTTATCGCTGTTACTTGCTTGGTTAATTTCAATACATTTTGCGCTTGCTTCTCCTTATCAAAGTCGGAGCAGGATAAGCTTATTAAAATTATTAAACCAATGTATTTTCTCATAAATCGTTTAAATATCCGGACATTAAGATATTACTTTAAAGCCAGTATATGGAACAAGAACTTCAGGTATGTTAATTCCATCGTCTTTTTGATGGTTTTCAAGTAGTGAGGCCATTATTCTTGGCAACGCTAATGCAGATCCATTCAGCGTATGGCAAAGTCTAGACTTGTTATTCTCATCCTTATACCTAAGCTTTAATCTATTTGATTGAAACGTATCAAAACGTGAAACAGAACTTACCTCAAGCCATTTATCCTGTCCAGCAGAATACACCTCAAAATCATAAGTAATCGCAGAGGCAAAGCCAGTATCTCCAGCGCATAATTTTAGGATGCGATATTGTAATCCTAATTTTTCTAGGAGCCCTTTTACGTGGGCAATCATTTCTTGTAAAGCTGATTCAGCATTATTTGGAGTTTCAATGCGTACAATTTCAACTTTTTCAAACTGATGTAATCTGTTCAAGCCCCTTACGTCCTTACCATAGCTCCCGGCCTCTCTTCTAAAACATGGAGTATGTCCTGTGATTTTTATTGAAAAATCAGCATTCGGAATTATGGTGTTTCGATACATATTTGTAAGTGGAACCTCTGCGGTGGGAATAAGATATAAGTTTTCCGCCCCCACATGATACATCATACCCTCTTTATCGGGAAGCTGTCCTGTTCCAATCCCACTTTCTTCATTGACCATTAAGGGAGAACTGAACTCCTCATATCCCGCCTTACTCGCCTCATCTAAAAAGAAAGAAATTAAGGCTCTTTGCAGCCTAGCCCCTTGACCTCTGTAAAATGGAAACCCTGAGCCTGTAACCTTAACGCCGAGTTCAAAATCTATAAGATTATACTTATTTGCTAAATCCCAATGCGGCAACTTAACCTCTTCTTTATTAGGGATTTCACCTGACTCGAAAACTATTTCATTGTCTTTCTCATCTTTCCCCGCTGGCACTTCTGGGCGGGGAATATTAGGTAATGACATTATGGCCCCTAATAGCTTAGATTGAAGTTCCTCAACCTTTGCCTTTAAAGATGCTTCTTGTTTTTTTAAATCTACGCTTTGAGTTTTTAAGACTTGCGCCTGCTCTTTATCCCCTGAACTAAAAAGCCTACCTATTTCTTTAGAAATCGTATTTATCTTTGTGGATACCTCTTGAAGCTCTGTTTTGGCATTTCGCCAATCCTGATCAATCTCCAATATGTTATCGATTTCCTTTTCACAATTAATCCCCCTTTTATTTAAGCCTTCAATAACTTCGGATTTATTTTCTTTTATCCGCTGAATTTCAATCATACTAATAGTTTATGAAACAAAATTAAGCAATTGAAAAAAGAATAGCTTCGATTTTAGCTTTTTAAAAAATACACATCATATTTTATCATGTTAAAAATGGTTAACTTTTCTTCACGAATGACTTGATTTTCTTTAGCTTCGTTTATTGTGTTGAAAAAAAATAAAATAAGCTTAGCTGTTCTACTTTTGGCATTGTCTATTGTTAGCTTAATTATTGTTCAGTCATATCAATTACATTATACCTACAAGAGGAAGTCTAAAGAGTTAAATGAAAAAATTCAATCTTTTCAAGACAAGATTTCTTTTCGACACGAAAAAGCTGAGGACTATCGGAAATATATGAATATAGTGAATGACGACTTTAGTGTCCAGTATAGGGAAATATTAAAGACAGAATTTGAAAATTTAGTTCCAACCCAAAACATAACCATTACTGATACAGTAATTTTCAATAAAGGCAGTAGAGAGGAGTATCTCGTTATTCAGGGCCGCGCCTTTGATTCTATTCGAGGACTCAGCGCTGAGCAAAGGGTACTAGCTAAAGACTATAGAGAGATTAAAGATGTTTTTCAAGGAGGAACTAAAATTATTCCTGTAGCTGCTGATTCAGGTCAAATATCAATAGAGCTTAATCAAAAAGTAACTCAACAAATCTTTAAAAAGGCCAAGTTTATTAACGAAATGATGATACAGGCTTTTAAAGAAAATATTCTCGAGACACCACAGCAAAGAATTGACTTAATCTTTCTCGACTCCATCATTGCCTACGAATTAAAAAGTGAAAACTTGCCGAAAAATTATAAATTCTGCATATATCAAGGGATGCAAAAACCTGTCATTTTCCCGCTTAAAACGAAAAATTATGATGCGTCTATTTCTTTTGATTCCATTCATAAGGTTAGTTTATTCCCAAATAATACTTTTAGCGAGCCCTTATATTTACAAATTCAATTTCCACAAAGGGGTCGTTATATCTTAAAAGAAATGACCTTATCAATTACAGGATCAATAATAGTTATTTTCCTTGTGCTCATTGCCTTTGTGTTTATGTTTAAAACCATTATTGAGCAAAGGCGCCTTTCTGAACTAAAAGCGGGCTTTATATCAAATATGACCCATGAATTCAAAACACCGATATCAACTATTGCATTAGCTTGTGAGGCTATGGAGGATTCAGATTTAAATATTGGTAGGGATAATTCTCCAGTTTTGCCGTTTATTGATATGATCAGACAAGAAAATAAAAGGCTAGAGATCCTGGTGGAAAGCATATTAGAAAGCTCTGCTCTTGAAAAGCAAAATATTCAATGGGAGAAAGAGGAGGTAAATCTGTCGGAGGTTGCTGATAAAGTCGTTGAAAACGCCTTATTTCGGGTGGGAAAAGAAAATTGTTCCATTCAGCTTTATAAACCTGAAGAGCCCTTAATCATACTTTGTGACCGACTTCATCTTAGAAATCTCCTTTCGAACATTATTGACAATGCCATTAAATATAGTAAAGGGAGAGGGTCGGTTGAAGTTGATATAAAACAAAATCAAAAAAGTGTAGTTCTAAGCATTTCTGATTCGGGTATTGGAATTAAAAAAGAGCATATTGATAAAATATTTGATAAATTGTATCGTATACCTACAGGTGATATTCACAATGTTAAGGGCTTTGGACTGGGCTTAAATTACGTTAAGCGTATCTGCGACGGCTACCAGTGGGATATAAAAGTAAAAAGCAAATATGGTGTAGGCACAACATTTGTTATAACAATGAATAAACAATGAGAGAAAATAAAAATATATTACTGGCTGAAGATGACGAAAACCTCGGCAAGCTACTTATCTCATACCTCCAAGCAAAGGGCTTCCATGTTGAATTGGCAAAGAATGGAAAAATAGCATATGAGCTTTTCAATAATACAAAACAAAAGTTCGACCTTCTTGTGCTTGATGTTATGATGCCTGAAATGGACGGCTTTACTCTTGGTTCGGAGATTCGCCTTTTAGATAAAAGTATTCCTTTCCTTTTTTTGTCTGCAAAATCAATGAAAGAAGACAAGCTTAAAGGATTTGGTGTTGGAGCCGATGATTACATTACCAAGCCTTTTTCAATGGAGGAACTTTTAGCAAGAATAAATGCCATTCTAAAAAGAACTGCATCTAATGAAAAAAACATACAAGAAAAAATTCACGTTGGAAAAATTCAATATGAACCTGAGCTTAGTGTTCTCCACCTAAATGAAGGTCCTAAAAAGTTAACAACAAAGGAGAATATGTTATTAAAACTATTGGTTCAAAATCAAAATGACCTACTTGATAGGCAGGCGGCCTTAAGAGCTGTTTGGGGTGATGATAACTATTTTAATGGACGAAGCATGGACGTCTACATTGCCAAGCTAAGAAAGCTTTTAAAAGAAGATCAGAATATAGAAATAATGAACGTGCATGGAATAGGATTCAAATTGCTCGTAAAGCAATAATATGCAGAGAATTTTCTTTTCGAATTTGGTATTGATGATTCTTTTGAATCTACTTATAAAACCTATAGCCTTATTTGGAATTGATGCTACTGTTCAAAACAGGGTGGGTCCTGAAAATTATGGATTATATTTCTCGCTACTCAACTTATCTGTGCTATTCAACATTTTATTGGATTTTGGAATTAATAATTATACTACAAAGAATCTCGCACAAAATCCCGTTGAAATAAAGAAATACTTTGGCAGAGTTTTTACTTTTCGGATTGTTCTTTTTAGTGTTTACAGTGTTTTTACCTTTAGTCTTGCCTACTTTTTGGGTTATTCCGGACGCCCAATGTTTCTTCTTTCTTTTCTTATTTTAAATCAATTTTTGGTATTAACTATTGCCTACTTTAGAAGTCATTTTGCCGGATTTCACTTCTTTAAAACAGATGCTTTCATTTCAGTTTTAGATCGCGCCTTATTAATCCTAGTAGGAGGGGTTATGTTATTTTCTCCATGGGCTCCTAATATATTTAAAATCGAATGGTTTATATGGATTCAAACTTTTTGTTATGCTACTACACTATGTATAGGCTTCATACTTTTAATTAAACATCTTCATCGCCCATATTTTTCATGGGACCCCTCCTTTAGTATTAGTCTCATTAAAAAAAGTTGGCCATATGCCTTATTAATTGTTTTAATGTTATTGTATACAAGGGTAGATGGGGTTATGTTAGAAAGAATACACCATAATGGTGCTTATGAATCTGGTATTTATGCCCAGGGTTTTCGCCTTTTGGATGCGTTGTATATGTTTGGGATGATATTTGCCGGGTTATTATTCCCATTATTCTCCAAACAGCTAAAAGAATCAATACCCGCAGTGCTTGATCTTGTGAAAACTTCGGCAAATCTTCTTTTAAGCGGTGTAATCATTATCATATTTGTAACATGCTACAACTCCGCATATATACTTGGTCTTATTTATACAGATTTTAATGAAGCCATTGGACCCTTTCAGTTTTTAATGCTTGGGTTTTTTCCTATCTGTATGAATTTTATATTCGGAACCTTATTGACTGCAAATGGAAATTTAAAAGCGTTAAATATTATTTCTATTGGAGGAATCATTGCAAATATTTGTATCAATTTAATACTGATTCCTAGTCACGGTGCTCTCGGTGCTGCTATTGCAACATTTTTCACACAGCTGGTAACTGCAATCCTTCAATTTAGTTATTGTGTTTTGAATTTTAAAATCCCGATTAAAATACTTGGCGCCTTAAAGTTTCTTGTTTTAATTTCAGGACTTTTTATCGTAAGTAATTACCTTCAAAACAGTTCATATTTAATCCTTTTCCAAATGTTTGTTGGTTTTATATTGACTTTTTCTATGTCTTTAATTGACCTTAACTCAATGAAGAAACTTTATTTCTCTTCAAGCCAAATCAAATAATTTATCATAAATACAGTTTTAATTGTGTTTATAAGTCCTATTTTCGTAACCTGAAAAAAATATAATGGAACAAACTGATCTAAACTTAAATAAAGAAAGAGAGCGTTTATTGACATTTTTATTTCGTAAACGAAAAATAATTTTGTCTTTTTCCTTTGTTGCTAGTGCAATTGCTTTCTGTCTTTCATACCTGATTACACCTTTATACCTATCAACGGCTATAATATTTCCTGCAGCGTCCAGTTCAGTATCTTTTTCTGAACAAAGGAATACGAAAGCTTCTTCAATGGATTTTGGGGAGGAAGAGCAAGCTGAACAGCTTGTTCAAATTTTGCAATCTGCTCAAATTAAAGACTTAATTGTTGAGAAATTTGATCTAATGAAACATTACAATATTAGTGAAAGTGATGGGTATAAGTATGATAAGCTTAATACAGCATATGAGGGGCATTTCTCTTTTGAGAGAACTAGGTTTGGATCTATTAAAATCGATGTATTAGATCGTGATCCGAAACTGGCTGCAAGAATGGCTAATGAGATTGTAAGTCTAATTGATACCGTTAAAAACAATATTATTAGGAAAAGAACGCTTCCTGCGTTTCAAATTACCAAAAGAAAAAAAGAGCAACTCGAATATGAAATCAATACTTTATTGAATGAGATGGACAGTTTATCCAAGCTAGGGGTCGTTTCGCTTGATGTTCGATCAAGACTTTTTCAAGCCTTGGTTGATTCGAAAAACCCTCAGGAAAAGAAACAATTACAAGAGAAAATTGAAATTAATTCACTTTTGGGATCAACTTTCGATGGTTTAGAAAGAAAAAGAAATGAAAAAATAACAAAACTCGAAGATTTTAAAGTGGCTTATGAACAAGCAGAATCTGATGCTGCAACAGAATTTAGCCATAAATTTGTTGTTGAAAGAGCAACGGTAGCCGATAAAAAAGACCAACCAAAAAGATTGATTATCACAATAATTGCAGCTATTGGTTCCTTCATTTTTATTGTCTTTTCTCTTCTTCTCATTGATCGTTATAAAGAATTAAAGCTGAAGTCATAAACTATGGCCGGTGTAAATAAAATCGGTTTAGTAATAGGTGCAATAGGTCTTGCTACTCTCTTTGGTCTTCTAAATTTCATGAAGCTTGAGTATTTAGGACTCTTTCCTGTAGCCCTGCTATTTATTTATCTTGCTATTTTTGAAAGCGAAAAGTTCTTTTTATCTATCGCGTTTTTAACCCCGTTATCAGTAAACATAGAGGAATATACGGATAGTTTTGGGCTATTTTTACCCACTGAGCCCCTATTGTTTGGTCTCATGATTTTTTTTCTTTTCCTTCAAATTAGAATTCCATTTTTAGATAAAAGAATATGGAGAAATCCCATTGTAATTTGTGTGTTGATTTATTTATTTTGGCTCATTATAAGCTCAATTACTAGTACAGACCCTATAGTTTCTTTTAAATCTATATTGGCTAGGCTATGGTTCATTATTCCTTTATTGTTTTTTGGAACACATTTTTTTAAAAAGCATGAAAATAGGGTTGTTTTTCTATGGCTTTTTATTGTTTCTTGCTCTCTTGTGGTTTGTTTTACTTTGATACACCATTCTATTTATAGCTTTGGAGAGGAGGAAGGACACTGGGTAATGTGGCCCTTTTTTAAAGACCATACCATTTATGGAGCAACTGTAGCACTTTGTCTTCCAATTAGCCTTGCATTACTGAATCAAAAAGGGAGTCCGCCCTTATCTAAAGCCGTCCTGATTCTTTTGAATAGCATTTTAATTATAGGTCTTATATTTTCATATACAAGAGCGGCTTGGCTAAGTGTCTTTTGTGCGGGAATAATAGGGTTGCTTGTTTATTTTAAAGTTAATTTTAAGGTTTTACTTGGACTTGGTCTTGTAATGGGTTTTGTAATTTATGGGCAATGGGATAATATCCAGCTCGTGTTATCAAAAAATAAGCATGAACATACTACTGAAGCTTTTGAAGAAAAAATTCAAAGTGCAGCTAATGTAACAACGGACGCATCAAATCTAGAGAGAATTAATCGATGGGATTGCGCATATCAAATGTTTAAAAAAAGGCCTGTTTTAGGTTTTGGCCCAGGAACCTATGCATTTGAATACGCTCCTTTTCAAGACCCCGAAAACCAAACGATTATTTCTACGAACTTTGGTGATATGGGAAATGCCCATAGTGAGTATCTAAGCGCGCTCTCTGAAAGCGGTATTGTTGGGCTTTTACTTTTTATTTCAATTGTGGCTTCAATATTCATTTGTGCAATAAAACTTTATTATAAAACTCCGAGTCAGGAAAATGACATTAAGCTTTTAATTATGGGTATTATCATTTCCCTATCCACTTATTTTATACATGCATTTTTAAATAACTATTTAGACACAGATAAAGCAGCTGTTCCTATTTGGTCAATGTGTGCCATGATTATTGCAATGAGTCTTAAAGCTAACGATCAATCCATAGTGCAGGATTAAGGCTTTTTGTTGAGGTTCCACTAACTAAGTGTAATTCAAAGTGCAGTATCCCAAGTGAGTTCTCTTCGCTTAAAATTGTTCCAATTTTTTGCTTTGTGGACACCTTGTCTCCTTTTGATACTATGGTTTCCTTTAAATTACTGTATACGGTTCGATAATTCCCGTGCTTTAGGATTACCACTTTTCCGGAACCGGGTATCATAAATACACTCGTTACTTCTCCTTCAAATATTGCTCTAACTTGAGAATTTGATGGACATGAAATATCAATTCCATTGTTATTGGTATACACACCATTTAAAGTTGGGTGCTGATTTCTTCCGAATGTTTCAGTAATAGAACCTTTAGTAACGGGCCAAGGCAATGCTCCTCTATTATTTTGGAATTTCTTGCTACTGATTTTTCCCTCAGAAGATTGATCTGTAAAACTTTGGGATGGAGTCGATACATCTTCGCCATTTTTTCTTGCTGCTTCTCTTCTGCGTCGTTCTGCTTCTTTACGCTTTCTTTCAATTTCTTCAAGTTCCCGTTTTATAACCTCATCAATCTTCTTTTTTATGGCCTGCTTTTTAATTTCATTTTTTCTAATTTCAGCCATTAAAACACTCTCTTCCTTTTGTATTTTTTCTAATACCTCCATTTTTTTACCCCTATCCATTTCAATCTCTTCTCGTTCGCGCCTTTTTTCAATTAAAGTCTCCTCTTTTTTCTTTTTTTCTATTTCGATAGCTTGAATTTCATCTTTAATTTTTATTTGATCTTGAACGATCAGAGCCGCTTGCTTTTTATGAAGTGCGGAAACGCTTTTTATATATTTATTTCTTTTTTGTGCTTCATAATAACTGTCTGCAGAAAGAATAAACATCATTTGTCCATTTTTATTTCTGTTTTTATATGCATACAAAACCATCTCCTTATATTGAGCTTTAAGCTTTTCCATTCTCTTGGTTAATGCCTGAATCTTTTCTTGTTTTTCCGAAATGTACACATCTGCCATCTTCACCTGATTATCATAAACCTTGAGTAGCGCTTCTCGACTATTTATTTGATTTTCAATCAGCTTTAGCTCATTTAGAGAAGCCTCTCTATTTGATGTTACTTTTTTTAATAGACTTTTAGTGTTCGTGATTTTTTTCTCAAGCTTCTTTTGTTCTCTTTTGAGCTTGTCGCTTTTAGATTGAGGTGTTACTGCAAAAGACAGTCCAACAAATAAAATTAAACTAATTACACGGATCATAACTTTCAGGGATAATTAAGGACAATTTTCTTGGTGCGTTAATTTTCAACTTATTAAATAACAGTTTTATTTCAGCTGAGGTTTTTGGCCCTGTTAAAGAAACCATCATTTCTTTTGGGTATAAACACCCTTCTTTTTCTTGCCAACCATTGTATTTTATGTCAATTTTCAATGAATCTGCTGGGCTGTAAATTTCTGTTGAAGAAAGACAATTTCCCTTAGTATTTAATTTATATGTATAAATAAGATTTGACTTGTTGCGCTTTTCGCTTTTTTTCTGCCCACGTTTTTTGTGAGATGAAAGAATATACTCATATGGGCTACTCAAGACGTGGTACTTCTCTCCTTCAATATAACCCATTGGTAAACCAAATAATAGTTCTTGAATGTTGTCAAATGACAATTGAATTCCCCATAAATCAGAGTAATCGGAAATGAATTTATTTGTGTAACATTTGTCTTTTTTATTTACAATTGTGATCTTCTGAGTATCTAAATAAGCTGTAAAAACAGGAATTGCTGCATAGGACAAAATGGTACTAAGCGCTGAGTCCTTGACAATATTCACTGAAGACTTAAAAGAAACCTTGCGATCTACATCCGAATACGTCACTTTAATTTTGGAATAAAAATAATTAGGTCGCATGTTGTGCAAGCTATCCATTTTTTGAATAAACATTTTCTCTTTAAGCTTTGGTAGTTTTTGTGGTTTCTCTCCCGTTTCAATCCACTGTCGAGAGCAAGAGGTCATTGCCATTAAAAGTATGAGGCCCAATATTACTTTATTCAAAAAATGCTTCATTCTTTATTTTTTTATCTAAGAGATCCCTTTCTGCGCCAAGTTTTTGAGCTGTTTTCCAGTAAAACATGGCTTTGGTTATGTTGTTTTGTTTTGCATACACATCGCCAAGTCTTTCATTTACAATAGGGGAGGATTGGTCCTTTTCTAATAATCCAATAAATATAATTTCAGACTCAACATATTCCTCCTTTTTGAAATTAAGATCTCCTTTAAGGAGCTCTAAATCAAAGTTTGTTCCATTTTTTGAAATTAACTCTTGAATCATGCTTAGCCCTAAATCTAGATATACATTATTTTCATATAAGCGAAGACAAAAATTAAACTTGAGATAGTCATTCTCCTTTGCGGTTTCAATCGCTTTTATATATTCTTTTTTTGCTTCAGAAAACAGACCAAGACCGAAATAGGATTCTGCAATTTGTCCCTGCAAATCAGATCTCAATATAGAATCATCCACCAATGTAAAAAGACCTTCTTTAGCATACCTTTGAGCTAATGAGAATTGACCGTTTTGATTTAAAGCTACACTCAACATATAATAAGGAAGAGACTTAAGTGGGAATGTTTTTACAACAGTTTGACCCTTTTCGATAAGCCTTCCCCAATTTTTAGAATCGTAAAGAAGATACAAGAGTCTTTCCCAATTTGAGTAACTCCCCGGGTTAATTTCTGTTGCTAATTCAAAACAATTCACTGCGTCCTCTAAGGCCTTATCTTGAATATAAATATCACCCAGAAATTGTAAAATTGTGTCATTGTCATTGTAGCTTTTCTTAACCAGTTTGAGTATTGAATTCAAATTACTGTCATTCTTGTGTTCTTTTAAAAAACCTAATGCTTCCCTCAGTTCATCCGTTTTAATGTTTTCTGATAAAATTGCTCGATTATAATATTCAGCTGCTTTTTTCAAATTGCTTTTTTCTACCTCAAATTGTGCTAAAAGAATGAGGCCATATCCATTTTTAGGGTCTAAATCAACCAAAGCATTCAAGTATTCCATTCCTTGACCTATTTTCCCTAAATTCAAATAAAAATCCACAAGAGTCGCAATGATATATTGATTATTTGGTTCTTTTTTTAAAACCTCTAAGAGCTCGTTTTCTGCCTCTTTCAAATTGGAAAGCCCCTTATACCATTCATGCTTTTTTATGGACGCTTCAACTCTAGTTCCAATATTTTTTTCCAACAAATCCAATATTGAAATGGCTTTTTTTAGATTCCCTAATAACTCCCAAGATAAAGCGCATTCATAATAGTAGTTCGCATTGGTAGAGCGCTTGTTGATAATCACTTCAAAAACATTAGCGGACTTTTCATAGTCCCCTGTCTCTCTATACATGTAGCCCAATTCTATTTGATAATACAAATTTGTATTATCAAGACTTGCTGCCTGCATCGTATGATATTTAGCTTGTTCTAAATCCCCTTTTATCAGCGAGATTTGAGCTAGAGCAAAATGACTGGCATCATCATTTGGAGCTTCTTTTAAACATGTTGTAAAAAGCTGTGTCGCTTTTTCATAATTACCCAATAACTTTAAACGAATTCCCTCGTGAAAAGACTTCGTATACGTTTCACTTTTGACTTGACTTAATGACTCCTCGCTATTCTTGCATGAAAGAAAAAAAAACAAACTAACAAAGAGTAAACTAATTCGCATCTCCTATTTGTGTATAATCGCCAACACTAAGTTCTTTGGGTGTACCCTTTATTTTAGAATGACTACCTATCATCGAGTCTTTCAGGGTCATATTTGAAACTTCCGTATTCTGCTGTATGATAACATTTGAAACCCTAGAGTCAATAATCACTGAGTTTGCTCCTATTGATGCATGTGGCCCAATAACTGACCTACTTAGTTTTACTCCCTCTCCAATAAAACATGGCTCAAGAATTACAGAATCAATTATTTGTACATTTTCGTGAATTAAATTATTTCCTTTTTCTTGTTCAAAATTTAATACCGATTTATTCGTCTCTACTGTCGCATTCTTGTTTCCGCAATCTAGCCAATCAGAAACTTTTCCAGGAATAAAAGATACGCCTTTTTCCGTTAACCTTCTTAAGGCATCCGGTAGTTGGTATTCTCCTCCTTTCATTTCTTTGTGATCCAGTAAATAGTTCAATTCTTCCTTTAAATCCTCTCCTGATTTAAAATAATATATGCCTATCATTGCCAAATCTGATACAAATTCTTTAGGTTTTTCAATAAAATCAGTAATACAACCTGATTCATTTAGCTTAACCACACCGAAAGCACTCGGATCATCAATTTGCTTAACCCATATAATCCCTTCTTGGCTTTCTGAAATTTTAAACTCCGCTTTAAATAATGTGTCGGCAAATGCAACAATTACTGGGCCCGTTAACTTCTCCCCAGCGCAAAGAACAGCATGGGCCGTTCCGAGTGGCTCTTCTTGGTAATAAATAGACCCTTTTGCGCCCAACTTATTGGCCACCTGTAATAACTCTTCCTCTGCCTCTTGACCAAAATCACCAATAATGAAAGATATCTCTTCTATTTTCTCTTCGCACATATCTGCAATGTCCTCAACTAATCGATGAACGATTGGTTTTCCTGCAACATGAACAAGAGGTTTCGGAACTGTAAGCGTATGAGGTCTTAATCTACTACCCCTACCTGCCATTGGTACTATAATCTTCATTTTATTTTATTTTATTCCTGTACTGCCAAAACCTTTATTCCCTCTATCAGTAGCATTTACAACAGTAACGTCCTCTAAACTCACTTTTTCAACTTTTGCAAATACCAATTGTGCAATTCGATCACCACTATGTATCACTACTTTATCATCAGAAAGGTTCATTAATATGACCCCTATTTCACCTCTATAGTCAGCGTCTATGGTTCCAGGGCTATTTAATACGGTTATTCCTTTCTTAAGCGCTAAACCACTTCTAGGTCTTACCTGACACTCTAATGTCTCGTCCATTTCAATAAAAAGACCTGTTTTAATGAGTTCTCGACCAAATGGTTCTATTTCCGCGGGCTCACCAAGATATGCGCGAACATCCATACCTGAAGATCCTTTTGTTTCATACTCTGGATTCGGGTTGTTCGAGTTATTAATTATTTTAATCGTATGATTCATTTATTCAAATTTACACATATTGTACCGAGACCATCATTGGTAAAATGATGAGAAATCAACAAAGCAATTAACAATTTTCATTTTAGTGTAAGTTATTTGCTAAAAATCTTATTTTTGTTTTATGACGCCTAAAGGAAAAATGATAATTATTGGGGGGGGGGTCGATAAGGGAAGTTTTACCGAACAGGAATTCACAGATCAAGTCGAAAATAATCTAAATTTCTTTGAAAAAGGTATATTAAGAAGACTTCTAGATGAGTCCGCTCTGGGACCGAATTCGAGAATAGAAATTGTTCCAACTGCTTCTAAAATTCCGAAAATTGTCGGAGATGAATACGC
>QOQC01000010.1 GCA_003331365.1 Flavobacteriales bacterium
AATATGTTCAAATAAAAAAGGAACCCCAATGAAGTGATTCCTTTTGTACGGTAGGTTATTGGTAAAATTTTTATTCGTCTCCGAATCTTTCGATTACAGGTTGAGTTACACCTGTGTTTGAGAATCCTCCATCATGAAAGAGGTTTTGCATCGTGACGTATTTGGTTAAATCTGAGAACATGCTGATACAATAATCTGCACAGGCCATTGCAGAGGCATTGCCTAATGGTGACATTTGTTCTGAGAAATTGATAAATTCATTGAATCCTTTAATTCCTTGACCAGCAGTGGTAACTGTTGGAGATTGAGAAATGGTATTCACACGTACCTTATTTTTGATTCCGTAGTGATATCCAAAAGAACGTGCAATGGACTCCAATAATGATTTTGCATCAGCCATATCATTGTAATCTGGAAATATTCTTTGCGCAGCTATATAGGAAAGAGCGAGAACAGAACCCCATTCATTCATGGCATCGTGCTTATATAAAGTGGCCAGCGTTTTGTGAAGTGAAGTGGCTGAAACGTCCATAGTCTGACTATAAAAACGATAGTCGTTTTCGGTATAATGTTTCTTTTTTCTGACATTTGGAGACATACCAATAGAATGCAAAACAAAATCAATCTTACCTCCTAATATTTCCATAGATTGAGTAACCAAGTGATCAAGCTCCTCAACATTAGTTGCATCTGCAGGAATAATTTGACTTCCTGTCTCTTCGGCAAGTTGGTTGATTTCTCCCATGCGCATTGCAATTGGTGCATTCGTTAATACAAATGTTGCTCCCTCTTCATGAGCTCTTTGCGCAACTTTCCAGGCAATAGACTGGTTGTTTAATGCGCCAAAGATGATTCCTCTTTTTCCTTTCAATAAATTGTTAGCCATCGTAATATTTTGGACAAAATTAATAAAACTTGTTTGTCTAAACCTTAATTATGTGAATTACATGAACAAGCCATTGTGAATTGTTGTAATCAGCTAAACTCTAAGATTATTGTATCTTTTTCAGATACTTGGCATCAATATAGAATGTCCCAAATGGAATTAGTGATGCGATGAAGAATAATATGCCCTCCGACCATGACCATGAATTTCGTACGGTTAAAACCAATAACCAAAGACAATATAAAATGAATACAAATCCATGTATCATTCCCACAACATAATTCGGCTCTAATATTTGAAAAATATATTTTAAGGGCATGGTAATCCCAAAGCATATGTATGATACGCCTTCAATTAAGGCGAGAATTCTAAATTGGTTTAAATTGAAGTTATTTATCATTTAAACTGGTTTTCTATTTTCTGTAAATCTCTCATCTGATCACGGAATTTAGCAGCTTCAATAAAATCTAAATCTTTTGCTGCTTTTTCCATAAGCTTCCGAATACGTTTTATTTCTTTCACAAGTGCTTTTTGATCTTTAAAATCATTGGCAATCGGTGCTTGGGCTTTCGCCTCCATTCTTTCTGCTTTTTGCGCTGATGACTCACCATCAGCAACTTTAGTGGATTCTAGTATAACATCTTTTGATTTTTGAAGTGCTGTTGGCGTTATGCCATGTTTTTCGTTATACCCCATTTGTAATTTTCTTCTCCGTTCTGTTTCATCGATGGTACGTTTCATAGATTTTGTAATTTGATCCGCAAACATGATTACATATCCGTTAACATTTCGGGCTGCACGTCCAACAGTTTGAACCAATGATCTTTCGTTTCTTAAGAACCCTTCTTTATCAGCATCAATAATAGCTACGAAGGAAACCTCTGGTAAATCAAGTCCTTCTCTAAGGAGATTTACGCCAATCAACACATCGAACTGTCCAAGACGTAATTGTCGCAGAATTTCAACGCGTTCAATGGTGTCAATTTCACTATGTATATATCTACAGAGAATTCCCATCTTGTCAAGATATTTCTGAAGTTCTTCTGCCATTCTTTTTGTCAATGTCGTTACTAGTGTTCGTTCGTTTTTTTGAATCCGGTTTTGAATTTCTGTAATTAAGGCATCGATTTGATTCAAGCTAGGTTTTACCTCGATTACTGGATCCAATAATCCTGTTGGGCGTATTAATTGTTCAACAAGAATTCCTTCAGATTTTTCAATTTCGTAATCTGCGGGTGTTGCGGACACATAAATACATTGTTGAAACATTGTTTCGAATTCCTCAAATTTTAGGGGTCGATTGTCAATTGCGGCTTGCAGTCTAAAACCGTATTCAACCAAATTGGTTTTTCTTGCGCGATCACCACCGTACATCCCTTTAACTTGCGGTAAGGTTACATGACTTTCATCAATGACCATTAGAAAATCATTTGGAAAATAATCAAGCAGACAAAAAGGCCGTTGACCAGGAACTCTTCTGTCAAAATATCTCGAATAATTCTCAATTCCTGAGCAATAACCGAGCTCTTTGATCATTTCGAGATCATATTCAACCCGGTCTTTCAGTCGTTGAGCCTCTTCCGCTTTGCCTTCCTTTTGAAATGACTCCACTTGAACCAATAAATCATCTTGGATTTCAATTATGGCTTGATGCGTGTTTTCCGGACTTGAAACAAATAAATTAGCAGGGTAGATTAAAATTTCTTCTAAATTTTCAATGGTCTTCCCCGATTCAGGGTCAATCGTGGAAATATCTTCTATTTCATCACCCCAAAATTCGAATCGGATAGCATAATCCGTGTAAGCCAAGTATAAATCAATGGTATCTCCCCTTACTCTAAAATTTCCCCTTTCAAAATTATCATCAGATCTTGAATAGAGATTTTCAACAAATTTCAGGAGCAATTTATTCCGTGAAATGGTTTGACCTTTTTTCAAAGTAATAATACTCTTTTTGAACTCTGTTGGATTCCCTATTCCATATATACATGAAACTGAGGCTATAATAATTACATCACGTCTTCCCGATAGCAAGGCAGATGTAGCTGACAACCTCAATTTTTCAATTTCATCATTAATCTGAAGGTCCTTTTCAATGTATGTATTGGTTACGGGAAGATACGCTTCTGGCTGATAATAGTCATAATAGGATACAAAATATTCAACCTTATTTTCTGGAAAAAACTGTTTAAACTCACCGTAAAGCTGAGCAGCAAGTGTTTTATTGTGAGACAGGATAAGTGTAGGTTTATTCACTTTTTCAATGACGTTAGCAACCGTAAACGTTTTACCACTTCCGGTTACACCAAGAAGTGTTTGTTGATTTATGCCTGAGTCCATACCGTCTATTAATTGCGAAATGGCCTCAGGTTGATCTCCAGTTGGTTGATAATCAGAAACGAGTTTGAATTCCATGTGTTGTAAAAATAAATAAACAACGGAATGATTCGTTCAAAAAAAACGCCCTGAGGCGTTTTTCTTAATTTTTACAAACCAATATCTTCTTTTTCTTTAGTTTTTTAACTTCAAATGCCTTACTATAACTCAAGATAAAGTTTATTGAGGCTGGACTGGGTAAAGATTGGGTGTGAATTGGTTTACTTTCAGCAGAGTATTTATGCATCATACGCAACATGTTTTTTTTATTAAAACGAACGATTCTTGAATTTATTTTAACCCTTCCTTTTTTAATTTTTTACATTTGCAAAATCAAAACAATTTTGAAATGAGTCATAATATAAAACCGGGAGTAGCTACGGGTTCAGAAGTTCAAGAAATATTTCGCTATGCGAAAGAAAAGAACTTTGCTTTGCCTGCTGTGAACGTCTCTTCAACGAGCACAGTGAACGCGGTAATGGAAACTGCTGCGAAGCTAAATGCACCAGTAATTATACAATTTTCAATAGGAGGCTCTCAGTTTTTCGCTGGAAAATCATTAGACAATTCTAACCACCAAGCGGCCATTTTAGGAGCTTCCTCAGGGGCTCGTCACGTGCACCGTTTGGCTGAGGCTTATGGAGCCACTGTTATTCTTCATACTGACCATTGTCATAAGGCAAAATTACCTTGGATTGATGGTCTTATGGATGAAGGGGAAAAGTATTTCGGTTATTATGGAGTTCCTTTGTACAGCTCTCACATGATTGATTTATCAGAGGAACCGATTAATGAAAATATTGAATTGTGTAAGGTATATCTCGAACGCATGAGTAAAATGGGAATGACCCTGGAAATTGAATTGGGCATAACTGGTGGAGAAGAGGATGGCGTTGATAATACCGATATAGATTCTTCAAAGCTTTATACACAACCAGAGGAGGTTTCATATGCCTATGAAGAATTAATGAAAATATCGCCAAACTTTACAATTGCTGCTGCATTCGGAAATGTTCATGGTGTATATAAACCAGGCAATGTCAAGTTGACTCCAAAAATCCTTAAAAATTCTCAAGAATATATTCGTGATAAATTTCAAACGGAATACAATCCGATAGACTTTGTATTTCATGGAGGCTCAGGATCCTCCCTTGAAGAAATTCGTGAGGCGATTAGTTATGGAGTGATTAAAATGAATATTGATACTGATTTACAATATGCTTTCACTGAGGGAGCAAGAGATTATATACTTAATAAGCAAGAATACCTCAAGAGTCAAATAGGTAATCCAGAAGGAGAAGATTTGCCCAACAAAAAATACTACGACCCACGAAAGTGGTTACGTGAAGGGGAAAATACATTCGTTCATAGGTTAGAGAAATGTTTTTCGGATTTAAATAATCTTCAAACCTTATAAATCTTTATTAATTTTAAGCAAAGAAATAAAATGAGTTGGTTCAAAAGAAATAAAGAAGGAATAACCACTACCACAAGTGAGAAAAAAGAAGTTCCTGAAGGTTTATGGTCAAAGTGCACCAATTGTAAAACGATTTTTACAAAAGGCGATTTGGAAAAATTGAACTATGTATGTGACCGTTGCTCACATCACGAGCGTATTGGTTCTGAGGAATATTTTTCTATGATTTTTGATGGTGGAAAATATACCGAACTGAATGCAAAGGTAAAGCCTGGTGACCCATTGTCATTTGAGGACACTAAAAAATATACGGATAGGGTTAAGACAACACAGCAGAATACAGGATTATCAGATGCTGTTAGGACCGCCAAGGGAAAACTCAATAAAAAAGATATTGTCGTGGCTGCAATGGATTTTAAATTCATAGGTGGTTCAATGGGTTCTGTTATGGGGGAAAAAATTGCGAGAGCCATTGATGAAGCTTTAAAGTTAAACTGCCCATTTATGATTATCTCGAAATCAGGAGGAGCAAGGATGATGGAGGCAGGCTTTTCATTAATGCAGATGGCTAAGATATCTGGTAAGTTGGGTCAGCTTTCTGATGCCAAATTGCCTTATATTTCATACTTAACTGATCCGACAACTGGAGGTGTTACTGCCTCTTTTGCTATGCTTGGGGATGTAAATATAGCTGAGCCCGGTGCATTAATTGCTTTTGCAGGTCCAAGAGTCGTTAAAGAAACTATTGGAAGGGATCTTCCAGAAGGATTTCAAACCTCGGAGTTTTTATTAGAGCATGGTTTTCTTGATTTTATCGTTGACCGAACGGTAATTAGGGATAAACTGACTCTTGTCATTGATTTGTTCACAAAGTAAATTAGATCAATAATTTGGGTTATTGAAACGAGTTTATTTTTCGTTTCATTTTACGTATTTTTGAAAAAAAATACTATGCTCAGAACTGCCTTAATTTTCTTGCTATTGATTTGTTGCTTAATGTCAAATGAAACATTAAAAGCACAAGACACCACTTGGGTACAAACTTTTACCTTTGATTCTATAAGCACAAGACGTGCTAATTTTGAATTCCCCAGCTCTTTAAATGAAAAACGTTTTGAAAAAGTACTCATGTACTACAAATTAAAATGCAGTCCTTTAACTCCATGGGATCAATTCAATTGCGGAGAGTGGGATTACCTAACCTACACGCGTGTTTTTGATCATACGGGCGAATATGATTCAGTTCAGGTAGATAGTGTAAGATATTTACACAATTATAGCTCACTGTCGCCTTTTGAATATGAGCCATGGGGGTACGATTATCATAATAGTGCTATTGTAACTGAACATGAAAGACTGAATCTTAACAATCCCATACAATTCAATTTAGGACAAGTATCTTCTTCGAGTTCTTTGTATCCTTTTGATATGAATTATCAAGGAGGAAAATATCAAATGATCATAAATGCCTCCGAATTGGAGATGTCCGGTATGTCTCCTGGAGAAATCAAGTCCTTATGGTTGAATGTCGCCAATTTAACAAATGGAGGGGAACTCATGCATCCAAGGATATCATTAAAGTCTACTCAAGATACAGATTTAAATCAATTTCATACAAGTGGATTTACAACGGTGTATGACTTGAGTAGAGGAAATAACGTTTCATCAGTTTATGGGGAGCTTGAATTAGGGCCAAATGAATTTGTATTTAATGAGGCATTTACTTGGAATGGTTCAGACAATATTATTGTTGAAATTACATTTGATCATTCTTACCCTACAACAAATCTAATTGAGTTTGAAACAGAGCTTAGCAATGTAGGTCAGGCACTCAATTATTCTTCTAAGAATGGAAGTATGAAATTTAACGGCTCGAATCATGCTCTTTTCGAGCTTTCGGATATAGATATGGGAGATGAATTGACCATTTCAATGTGGGTGAAGGGCAATGGCAATACAGGAGTAAACACGTCTATTCTCGAAGGTTATGATACATTGAATCAAAGGGTCATCAATATTCACATGCCATGGAGCAATAATCGCATTTACTGGGATTGTGGTGCGGGCTCAAGTTATGATCGTATTGATAAGGACATGAGTAATGATGGTATTGACAATGAATGGCATCATTGGGCATTTGTGAAAAAGCAAAGCACGGGGGAGATGATGATTTATAAGGATGGTATTTTGTGGCATAGTGGATTGGATAAAAACCGAACCATAGGTGAGCTCCATAGACTAGTTTTAGGAGCAAACAGGAATTTAGGTAATCATTGGAAAGGAAATATCGATCATTTTCGAGTCTTTAATGCGGCCCTTGATGAACCAACCATAAGTAATTGGATTTTTAGGAAAATAGATGATTCACACCCGAATTGGAATAATTTAATGGTTGCCTATGATTTTGATAATTTCAGCTATGCAAGAGATGCATCACCTAATAATTACTTGTTGATGCCTTCAGAATTGGGAATGATTGATTTTAGTGAAGGGTCAATACCTGGAATGGAAAGAGCGGCAAACAGGCTTTTGGTGTCTTTTGGAAATGGGGATTATCAAGACGCTGTTAGTACTCAGATTGGTGTAAGTAAAAAGTTTTTGATTGAGCCAGAGGTTATTTTTGAATTTGAAACTGTCGATAGACATTTTGAAATTTCCAATGCATTTTTGGGAGCACCTGCAGGAGCAGAAATATCTTATGATGAACAAGGAACAATTATTACTTCTACTCCATATTCAACCAGTGAACTATTGACAAATGAAACCATAACCTATTATCAGAAACCTTATGAAATCATATTTGATGTAGAAATCGCAAGATACATCACACCATATGGAATTGGATTTGACCTAGGTCCAAATGGATTTTCATGGATATATGATGTAACTGACTACCAAGACTATCTGAGAAATATTGTTGATCTAGCAGCCCATAATACCCAAGAGCTATTGGATTTAAAATTTGCTTTTATAGAAGGTATTCCACCCAGAGACATTCACAAGAGAGAGCCTATTTGGTCGGATTTTAGGTCATATGGTTTCACGGCTATGGCAGAGGATAACGTTCTTCAAGAAAAGAAAGTTTATTTGTCAGATACCTCACAAGGATTTAAAATTAAAACGAGGATGTCCGGACATGGTCAAGTAGGTAATTTTGCCTGTTGCGAGTGGGTTTCAAATGATCATAGTCTTAAGATTGATGGAGTTACTAGATTTGAATGGGATATTTTCGAAGAGGAAGATTGTGGTACTAATCCCCTTATTGGGCAGGGAGGAACATGGCCTTATGCAAGAGAGGGATGGTGCCCAGGAGATAAGGTTAAAGAATATGAATTTGAACTAACACCATTTGTCACTCCGGGAGATTCTGTTGCTATAGATTACGTCATTAATGATGTTCCTGCATTAGATCCTGGACAAGGTGGTGGAAATTATCGTGCAGCATATGATTTAATTTCCTATTCGGCACCTAACTTTGAAAATGATGCCTCAATTGTCGAGATATTGAACCCAAACAATTATGAATACTATAGAAAATACAATCCTACTTGTTCAAATCCAAGAGTTATTTTAAGAAACACAGGTGCTGAGCCATTAACTTCATGTACTATTAAATGCTGGATAACCTATGGTGATTTTATAGATTATCAATGGACAGGTAACTTAGGTTTTATGGAAGAGGAGATTGTTGAAATACCTGTGGTGGACGATTCATGGTGGACAGATCTAGATCAAAACCAAACGTTTACGGCATATGTCCGTGACCTTAATGGGGCATGGGGTAATGATGATTATCAACAAAATAGCGTAAAAAAGTCAAAATTTCAAGCACCAGAATCAGTTGACGGACCTTTTTTAATCTGGTTTACAACGAACAATAAAGCCTCTGAAAACGCATATAGATTAATGGATGCTTCTGGTACTGTTTTATTTGAGCGAACGAACTTGCAAAACTCAACTCAATACAAGGACACCTTTGACCTTGAACCAGGCTGTTACTCCATTGTCCTTGATGATTATGACGATGACGGGTTGTCATTTTGGTATTCTTCTCAGACAGAGGGTGAAACGGCAGGAGCCTTTAGAGTGAGAAAAGTAGGCGGTAATTATATGGAAATTTTCCCTGGTGATTTTGGAAGCTACCACAGGTATGATTTTTCTGTAGGTTTTACTTTAGGGGTTGACGAAATTCCAGAACATGGAGAGCTTTCTATTTTTCCAAATCCAGCTCTAAATGAATTGTCAGTGGACCTATCGGCTAAAGTTGATGGTAAAGCTGAGATACAAATGATGGACTTATCGGGTAGAATTTTATTGCAAGATGAAATGAATGCTACGGCTACATTCGCAGAATATTTCGCAGATATAAGTTCCTTTAAAAAAGGAACATACGTCATACGAATTATTACAGCCAATGGGATTTATACCCAAAAATTTGTAAAGAGTTAAGTGTATTTGCCAACGATTCCTTGAATTGGCTTAAGATAAGATTCACCAAATAAAGTTAAATGCACAAGGAGTGGATATAGCTGGTGAATATCTGTTCTTTCTTTCCAATTTTTTTCCAATGGAAAAATGTCATTATATGTTTCAATGGTTTGTTCTGAAATCGAACCAAACAAAAGAAGCATTGATAAATCCATTTCACGATGCCCATAATATACTGCAGGGTCTATCAAAACAGGCTCAGCATATTCGTCACTAATGATGTTTCCTTTCCATAAGTCCCCATGTAAAAGAGCAGGTACTTCTTTTGGAATGATTTTATCAAGTTCCAAATAAAATTTTTCAAATAAACGAATGTCACTTTTATGGAGTTTATTTTGATCAAAACAAATTTTTACCAAGGGCTGAAGGCGCATTTCTAGATAAAATGAAGACCAGCTTTTTTTTACGCTGTTTTGTTGAGGAATTGAACCAATATAATTGTCGTATTCCAAACCAAAATACTGTGAGGTAATTAAATGCATTTTTGCTAGGTTTTCACCTAGCTTTTCATTGCTATATGAAGTGCCTTTATCATTTATAAATTCGAGAATCAAATAGCTCCACTTTTGAAAATAGCCTTGTTTCAATATTTTCGGAATACGAAAGGGAGTCAATGACAAAAGGTTTAATCCTTCTACCTCTTTTTCAAACATTTTGGGAAACTTTTCTACTTCATTTAATTTGAGAGCAACATGAAAATTATTTGTTTGACATTCTATAACATCATTAATGCTTCCGCCAGAACACCTTTGAAGTTTGTTTACCTCTTCTTTAAGCTCTAACTCAAGAATATCCTGGATATGTTTCATAATTACAGTGGAAAAACTTCATTTAATTTTGCCACATGGAAGCCACTTTCCATTATGGCTCGATAAGCTTTGGTTTCCACATTCAATGCAGGATTGGTATGATTAAGGTGTATGAAATAAACTTTATTTTTTTCCTTTGGCGATAACTTTTTTAAAAGTTGTATGGATTCAATTATAAATGGATGGGGGATTTCAGAAATATCCCTATAATTTATTTCTTCTTCATCATAAAAAGTCCCATCTATAAAAGCAAAGTCTACCATTGCAATTTCTTTAACGATATTTTTATTCCATCTATTCCATTTGTCAATATCCGGAATAAATATTGCCGAACGTTTCGGTCCTATAATTTTATAGCCTACTGTTTCTGAATATTCATCACGATGCGGAACGATAAAAGGTATGATCTTTAATTTTTCGCTTAAATAAAGCGTATCTTTATTATTAATTTTTTTCAAGGAAATATTGTCATTATTGACAAGTTGATTCCAAGGTCCATTTGTTTCTAGAAAACTTTTCATTCTATCCATGACATGTACCTTAACTCCTTGGGTATTAGCCCCTTCTTTTCCAAGAAACATCAAACCTGTATAATGTCCAATATGTGCGTGAGTTAAGAAAATGTCCTCAGGAATTTCTTTTGTTCTGCTGTACTGGTTGAGAATGTTGATTTGCCTTTCTATATCTGGTGTTGCATCTATAAGATATTTTTTGTCGCCTTGAGGTTCAATAATACCAATGGCGCAAACCAATCGATCCTCGGAATCTTTAATTGATGTGCAACATTCTTTTACACAGCCAATTTGAGGAGAACCTGCGTCTTGAGTTGTACCCAATATAATCAGGGAAGTTTCGTTTAAAACTTTCATTTCATTAGAAAGCGTAACTACTTCTTTACGCTGCTTTACAGCATTTTCCTCACATGCGAGAAGTGGAATTAAAAGGGACAAAGAAATAACGAATTTGACCATGTTTATTTTTTTCTGAATACCATTGAATATACCATTGGTATTTTACTGTCCAAATGCTTTATTCTAAATTTTCGATCCGATACTTCTATGGTATGTCTAAAACAATTATAGGGTGAATAATCGTATTCATTGAATGCCATTAGATCGAAATCATTATCTAAAAGTCCTTTCATGATTTCCGATAAACTATGATTCCACCAAACAGATGTAATTTCTTCCTTTTCATCCCTTGACGCGTAGCTACCAGATTCTATTTCGATGTATGGTTTTTCATTGAAATAGGAATATCCGATATTTTTAAAATTGTCATCAAACATCCAGACTGCAGGGTGGAAGTCAACGATTGTAAAAGTCGAACCTTTTTGCAAGTGCTTTGAAATAATTTCACCCCACTTATGTAGATCCGGAAGCCATCCACAGATACCATAGCTACAAAAAACCATATCAAAATTGTGGGTTTTAGTGAGGTCAAGATCGTAAATATCTGAACAAATAAATTCTGAGAATAGACCCATCTCTTGTTTTAAGGTATTGGCATATGAAATGGCATCCTCACTGAAATCAACTCCAGTAGCCAAAGCACCGTGTCTTTCTAGGCTTAAAGTGTCCATTCCAAAATGACATTGCAAGTGAAGAATTTTCTGATTATCAATATTTCCTAGTAATTGAAGTTCAATATCATTTAGCGAATCTTTACCTTTTTTAAAACTCTCAACAGCATAAAAATCTGAGTTAATGTGCATTTTTGTTCTTTGATTCCAAGAAATGCGATTCACATTTAGCCAATCTGAGGGAACTAATGCCATTCTATTTTTTACCTTTTTTTATTTCTTCGACAACCTCGGGATTTAACAAAGTACTGATATCTCCAAAATTCGATAAATCACCTTCAGCAATCTTACGTAATATTCTACGCATAATTTTACCAGACCTTGTTTTCGGTAGTCCTGATGTAAATTGAATACGGTCAAGCTTTGCGATTGGACCAATTTTTTCTGAAATCAAGGCATTGATTTCAGATTCGAGGTGCGTTAATTTTTCAGTATCTTCTTTTAACGTAACAAAACCATATAGGGCATTTCCTTTAATATCATGAGGAAATCCTACGATTGCTGACTCAGCTACATTTGGGTGCTCATTAATGGCATCCTCGATAGGAGCTGTACCTAAATTATGTCCTGATACAATGATTACGTCATCTACACGTCCTGTAATCCTATACATTCCATTATCATTTCGTTTGGCACCATCACCAGTGAAGTAATATCCAGGGAATGCAGAAAAATAGGTTTCTATATATCTTTTGTGATCTCCCCAGATGGTTCTTGCAATAGAAGGCCAAGGTTCCTTAATGCATAGCTTACCAACTGTATTGTTTTCATTCAGTTCATGACCATTTTCATCCATCAAGACAGGTTCGATTCCTGGCAATGGATTTGTTGCAAATGTTGGTATTTGAGGTGAAATATGAGGCAAAGGTGAAATCAATATCCCTCCTGTTTCTGTTTGCCACCAAGTATCCACAATAGGACATCTTTCTTTACCGATATTTTTGTGATACCATTGCCATGCCTCTTCATTGATGGGCTCTCCTACAGTACCAATTACCTTCAAACTGGAAAGGTCATATTTATTTACGTAGTCTATGGATTCTTTTGCTAAAGAGCGAATAGCTGTAGGTGCAGTATAAAATTGATTGACTTTAAATTTTTCAACAATTTCCCAAAACCTTCCGGGGTTCGGGTAGGAGGGAACCCCCTCAAACATAATTGTTGTAGCACCATTTAAAAGGGGACCGTAAACAATGTAGGAGTGACCGGTGATCCAGCCAATGTCGGCAGTACACCAATAAATATCGTTTTTTTCATATGCAAAAACATTGTTAAATGTATATGCAGTATATACCATATAACCTGCAGTACTATGAACCATTCCTTTTGGCTTTCCCGTTGAACCAGAGGTATACAATATAAATAAAGGATCTTCAGCATCCATTTTCACAGCTTCATGCTTTACTGAAGCTTTTTCCAATAAGGGAGCCAAAAAGAAATCTCTATTGTTTTTCATTTTGACCTGGGTCATTGTTCTTTCGGCAACCAAAACGCTTTTTACGCAAGGACATTCCAATAAAGCCTCGTCTACAATTCCTTTTAAATCAATGGTTTTATTCCCTCGGAAGCTACCATCAGCAGTGATGACCATTTTACAACTGGCATCATTAACCCGAGCCGCCAGGGCTCCTGATGAAAAACCTGCAAAGATTACAGAATGAATCGCTCCAATTCGGGCACATGCCAATACGCTCACTGCCAATTCCGGAATCATAGGCAAATATAATGCAACTCGATCCCCTTTACCTATCCCCATATCAATCAGGAGATTTGCCATTTTACATACTTTTTTATGTAGTTCATTATAAGATATATGAATGGCCTTATCACTGGGCAAATTAGATTCAAATATGATGGCAGTTTGTTCTCCGATAGTATTTAAATGTCGATCAATACAATTAAATGAAATATTTGTCTTTGCACCCTGAAACCAATTGAATTTTGCTTCTTTCATACTACAATCCATGAGCTTTTCCCAAGGTTGAAACCATGTAAATTCCTTTGCTATTTCCTCCCAAAATTGGTTTTTCCGTTCAACAGAATGTAAATAATTTTTTTCGTAATCTTGTTTCGTTCGTATATGATAACTCATTGTAATCTAGTTTTGGTGGTATTTATAAAAGTAAAGAGTTTCATTAAATTTCTCTAAATTTACGTCATGTGAATTTTAAAATTCATTTTGTTTTTTTCTAGTGAACAACTTTTACTCTCCATGAACGTCAATTAATCAATTACTATTTCTATGAAAACTATCTTATTCACAATATGCGTCCTCTTATCTTATTTTGGGTGTACACAAGCGGAATTGAATTTTGTATCAAACATCGATTATCAAGCTCTACATGATGCCAATTTGAATGATATTTGGGGATATGAAGATGAAGATGGTAACGAATATGCCATTGTAGGAACTACAAAAGGAACTTCCATAGTTGATGTCACAGATCCCTTGAACCCTCAAGAAATATACTGGCTTGAAGGACTTCAAAGTGTATGGCGAGACCCAAAAGTTCATGGAGATTATGCTTATGTTACTACAGAGGCGGAAGAAGGGATGACCATAATCGACCTTTCACCCTTACCTGGAAGCACAGCATTGACGAGTACTGTTTTTATGGGAGATGGTGGAATGACCTGGGAATCAGCACACAATTGTTTTGTCGATGAATTAGGATATTTATATGTTTTTGGTGCCAATTATGGAGAAGGCGGAGCTATTATTTACGACGTGAATACTGCACCGATGAATCCTGTTCAGGTAGGTATTTTCGATAACTGGTATGTTCATGATGGTTATGCTCGAAATGATACACTGTATCTTGCACATGTTTATGATGGTTTTCTGAGTTTGGTCGATGTAAGTAACAAATCCAATCCTATTTTACTTGGAACTAAAATTACATCAAATGCATTTACTCATAATATTTGGCCCTCAGATCAGGGAGACGTTGTTTACACGACAGATGAATTACCAGATTCTTACATTACCTCATACGACATTTCAGATCCCATAAATATTATAGAACTTGATCGTGTTCAAAGTTCTCCTGGAGCAAATGTGATACCACATAATACTTTTGTAATTAATGATTATTTAGTTACCAGCTATTACGTGGATGGAATTACCATTCACGATGCTACTTTCCCCTATAATCTAATTGAAGTGGCGGCCTATGATACTTATCCGGGTCAAACCCCAACATATGATGGTTCATGGGGTGTTTATCCCTATTTGAATTCCGGAATTATACTAGCGGCAGATATGACGGAAGGCTTATTTATCTTGAGTCCAACTTATGCAAAAGCCTCCTATTTAGAAGGAACAGTTACTGACCAGTCGACATCTTCACCTCTTCTTAATGTCTCCGTTCAAATAGAATCTAATGATCAGATTGAAAATACAAATTCAATTGGCTTTTATGCAACGGGTTCTGGAGTTCAAGGCACCTATAACGTAACCTATTCAAAGGTTGGATATTTTCCTCAAACCTTAAGTGTAAATCTTACCCAAGGAGATATTACCATCCAAGATGTACAATTGGTTCCTATTGAACAATTTGATGTCACCATAAATGTATTTGATGATTTTGGAAATCCTATATCCGATGCTCAAATTTTCCTAAGTCATCCTTTGATCAATTATGAAGGTATAACTAATGGTGTAGGAGAAGAAAATTTTAGTCTATTTTATCAAGAAAATTATGAATTAATTGTAGGTAAGTGGGGCTACTACACCCAATGTTTAGAACAAGTAATTAATCCTTCAACTGATGTAA
This sequence comes from Flavobacteriales bacterium, assembly GCA_003331365.1. Taxonomy (GTDB): domain Bacteria; phylum Bacteroidota; class Bacteroidia; order Flavobacteriales_D; family Crocinitomicaceae; genus UBA952. The sequence continues at coordinate 15,335 of QOQC01000010.1, forward strand.
TTAACATAAACCTGACGAATGGATATTATGATGACTTCACTTTTGATTTTGGATGGACAGTTTCAGGAAGTGCTGAAACGGGAGAATGGGAGAGAGGCATCCCGAATCCAACAACAAATACAGTCATGGGCTTTGATTCAGATTTTGATTGTGGTTCTCAGGCATATGTTACCGGCAACAGGGATAATGTAGATCCAGATTATGATGATGTAGATAATGGCATCACTGTTTTGACATCGCCTCCTATGGATTTGACACAATATGCAAATCCTCTTTTTATTTTCGAATATGCATTCTTTTGTAATCACGGACCAAATAATATAGATGACACACTAAGTTTTATGATAAGTAATGGCACTGAGAATGAAATATTTGGGCAGATTATTCCTCCTCAAGGTAATCCGATGGAGTTCAATCAATATTCATATCCGATAGCGGAAAGTTCATTGACTATAACCAATTCAATGACCTTTAAGATTTTTGTTTCTGACCTCGAGCCACACGTCAATATCACGGAGGCTGCATTTGATTATTTTAGGGTAGAAGAAGCATGGGGAATTGACGAATCAACCATGAATACATTCAGTGTTTATCCGAATCCTGTAAGTGAGAGTGCAATTATTAAAGGAGCCAAATTGGGTTCAGATTTCAAGTTGATCTCTTCAAGTGGTAGAGTTTTGGTAAAAGGAGTTATTAAAAGTGAAAGTCATTCAATTGAGTTAGATGATTTATCTAATGGATTTTATTTTGTCTTCATTGATGGCGTGCAAAAGAAAATTATCAAACAATAATTCCATTGCCTTAAAGGTTCTTTAAAGAATTCCTTAATTTTGATTCCGTATGTCGAAGCAAATATCCATAGTTATCCCCTTACTCAATGAAGAAGAATCATTAACTGAATTATTTGCTTGGATAAATAAAGTTTTAAATGAACGCTTTACCTTTGAGGTGATTTTTGTTGATGATGGGAGTAAGGATAAATCTTGGTCGATTATTGAAGATTTACAAAAAAAGCATAAAGAGGTAAGGGGAATAAAATTCCAAAGAAATTATGGTAAATCTGCAGCACTTCAAAAAGGCTTTGAATTGTGCGAGGGGGATGTTGTTATTACTATGGATGCTGATTTGCAAGATTCACCTGAAGAAATCCCTGAGTTGTATGAAATGATCGTTAAAAAAGATTTTGACTTGGTCTCTGGATGGAAAAAGAAACGTCATGATCCTTTATCCAAAACAATTCCTACTAAATTGTATAACTGGACCGCGCGTAGGGTAACAGGAATATATTTACATGACTTTAATTGTGGTTTGAAAGCCTACAAAAGTGTCGTTGTGAAAAGTATAGAAATATATGGTGATATGCATCGTTATGTTCCCGCTTTGGCTAAATATGCTGGTTTTACAAATATCGGTGAAAAAGTTGTGCAACATCAAGCTCGAAAATATGGTGTTACAAAGTTTGGTCTTAATAGATTCTTAAACGGCCCATTGGATTTAATTACGGTTGCTTTTATGGGCAAATTTGGAAAGAAACCCATGCACTTTTTCGGAGCTTTGGGAACCTTGATGTTTGCCATTGGTTTTTCTCTTACTTTATATTTAGGAATTGATAAATTATTCATTCATAAAAGTGCTAGGCTTTTGGCAGACCGTGCCGAGTTTTATGTTGCTCTTGTCTCCATGATCGTAGGAGTTCAGTTTTTTATGACTGGATTTATTGCTGAATTGATTGGCAGAAATTCTACGCATCGAAATGTATACCTAATTGAGAAAGAAATTTGAGATGAAGCTCAATTGGAATGTGGATTCATCTTGGACTCTTTTCATTGATCGAGATGGCGTAATTAATGAAAGGAATTTTGACGGTTATATCCTTGATAAAGCGTCATTTGTTTTCAAAAAAGGTGTTCTTGAGGTTTCAGAATCTCTCTTCTCAAAGTTTAAATACGTTATTGTAGTTACAAATCAACAATGTATAGGTAAAGGACTGATTACTTCAGCTCAATTAAATGATATTCATATGTACATGAACAATTGCTTTGTTCAGAACAATGCTAATATCGATATGATCATAGTCGCACCGGAGATTAAGGGTTCTCAATCTCATTTAAGGAAACCATCACCTCAAATGGCTTATCAAGCAAAAGATAAACTAAAGGATATTGATTTTTCAAAATCCATTATGGTTGGAGACACAGATACAGATATTGAGTTTGGCAAGAATCTTGAGATGAAAACTGTACTTATTGAATCGAGGGAGAAGTGTTTTTCTAATCCAGATATAAAGGTGAGTTCATTATCAGATTTAAATCAATTGCTTTCATGAGATTTATAATTGCTTTTTTTATTTTATGTTGTTTACCAATTCTCGGACAGAACACTACTGATAAATTAGGACGAAAACAGGGTGTTTGGGTAAAGTATTGGGATAAATCAGAGACCATTCCTCAATATAAGGGAGAGTTTATTGATGGAACTCCAGTTGGACAGTTCTGGTATTATTATCCCAGTGGAGAGGTTAGAGCAATCATCGAGCATTTAAATAAGAGTCAATCCTATGTGACTTTCTATTTCAGAAATGAGGAGGTGATGTCCGAAGGAATGTATCTGGATAAAAAAAGGGATTCTATATGGATTAATTATAATCAGAGTGGACATACAGTTTCAATGGAAAAATATAAAGAAGGTAAGTTAAATGGTAAAAAGCTTACCTTTTATCTTCAAAATCAAATTGATCGAGGAGAAATAAAGGTTCTCTCAGAAACTTATTATTTAGATAGTTTAAAATCCGGTCCACATCGAGAGCTATTTTCATCAGGCAAAGTTCGTCTAAATGGTCAGTATTTGAAAGACCTTCCTCATGGCTTGTGGCGAAAGTTTGATTCAGAAGGACGATGTATTCAATCTTTTAGATTTAAAAAAGGTTTAAAACATGGATGGGTAATAAATTATGGTCAAAACAATGAGATTATTCACAAAGAGTTATATAATAAGGGTGAATTGCTAAAAGGAAAAGCAAGAGTCGCCTATTTGAAGGAATGCGAAATTAAAGGGATTGACCCCAACGAATAGATTTCGTAAATTTGATAAAGAAGATGTTAAAATGGGCTTGTATTATTTTTGTTGGATGCTGCATTCTTTCTTGTGGTAAGGATGACAACACATCATCATTGAAATTCTACGACACGTACTACCCATTGAGTTCAGGTGTTTATGTCGATTATCATGTTCGGGAGATTATCCATGATGAACTTGCCTCTAATCCTCACGATACATCAAGCTATTATTTGAGAACCCAAATTTCTGATACAGTGATTGACAATCAGGGAAGATTAGCATATAAATTTATGAGGTTGACCAGAATGGATACCACTGATACATGGGAAATTTCTGATGTTTGGACTACAATTAGGAATAATAATAATATTGAATTGACAGAAGAAAACCAAAGAAAAGTTAAGCTTGTTCTTCCACCTAATAACTTTACTTCATGGGATGCAAATGCCTATAACACCCTGAGTGTTATGAACTGTTTTTATGAGGATATTCATCAGCCTTTTTCAATCAATTCCTTTAGCTTTGATAGTACAATTAGGGTTCAGCAGGAAGATGTTTTAAATTTGGTTTCATACCGAAAAAAGTATGAAGTATATGCGAATCATGTTGGTTTGATTCAGAAATATTCTAAAGATTTGGTGATTTCTAATTTTGACACGCTCAATATTTCTTCTGGAAAAGAGCTTATCTATAATTGTATTGATTTTGGAGTCGAGTAATCAAAGTAAAAAAATAAAAATCACATTTTTTTCGGTTCTTCCACCATTTAGGGGAGGGATTTCTAGTTTCAGCTTGATGGTCATTCAACACCTTAAATCTTCAGTGGAGCTTGTGCCTTATACATTTTCAAAGTTATACCCCAAGATTTTGTTTCCGGGTAAATCTCAAACGGATAACAAATTGAAGGGTAGCTTTCCTCGAATCGTTTCAACTTTTAACCCTTTTAGTTATATCGGTGCGCGTAAAAAATTGAAAAAGTCAGAACCGGATGTTTTTATCGTGAATTATTGGATGACCATTTTTGCGCCGATGTATGCTTTTTTTGCTCGGGGATTCAAAGATGACGTTTTGAAAATTGCATTGATACATAATTTAGTTCCTCATGAAAAACGATTTTTTGACGATTATTTTAATCGTATCTTCCTTCGAAGGTACGATTCATTCATCGTGTTGTCAGAGCAAGTTAAAAATGAATTATTGACTCAAAAACCAAATGCTTCGTGTTTACTTTTGAGCCATCCGCAGTATACCCATTTTGGTTCGCCATGTAATAAGGAGGAATCGAGAAGTTTCCTAGGTATACCTCAAAAGTCAAAAGTGTTATTATTTTTTGGTTTAATACGTGAATACAAGGGTTTGGATTTGTTAATTCAAGCGATGAATTTCCTAGATGAGTCTTATTACCTAATGATTGCAGGTGAGATATATGGTGATGAAGGCACATATGAAAAGCTCATTTCAAAATGTAAAAACCGAAATATTATTCTGAAAAATGCTTACATACCAGATGAAGATGTGAAATATTATTTTAGTGCTGCCGATTTATGTGCACTACCCTATAAAAAAGGGACTCAAAGTGGCGTACAGGCGGTAGCAGATTCGTTTAGTGTACCTGTTTTAGTTTCTAAAAATGGTGGTTTACATGAAAATTTGGATGATGGAAAAAATGGATTTGTACTGAATGATCTTCATGTAGAGAAATTGGCCCAAAAAATACAAAATATTTTCTCCGGGGGTAAGATTGATATTGTTCGTGATAGGCTCAACTCTATTAAGACTCAAAAACAAAACGAATGGGAGAAATTTACCGAAGATTTGTTGGAATTCATTAAAACGGAAAAAGAGAAAATCAATATTTAGATTTAATACCTTCTTTAATTTACATTTTAGTGGGGATATATTTGAATATAAATATTGTAAACTCTATATTTGCACGCTTATTTAAACATAAATCTGAAATTGCATGCGTATTAAAGGATTCTTTTGGGGTTTAACCATTTTACTTACTGTGGTTTGTTTGTATCAATTGTCATTTACATGGGTGGCAAATAATGTTGAGGCGGATGCCGAAAAACAAGCAATTAGTGAAGTATCAAAAGCGAAAAAAGAGGCATTAGCCAGCAACAATGGAATAGGTGTTATTGGAGTGAATAACGATACCATTGATTTTAACGATCCTGAAGCTGAAGAGATTGCGAAAGGAATACTGATTAATCAAATATTACGTTCAAAGGCAGATGCTGTAGTATATCCTCTTTTGGGTTCTACGTTTTCTGAGGTAAAGAAGAGGTCCCTGGCATTTGGTTTAGATTTGGTTGGTGGAATGAGTGTTACACTCGAGGTTTCTACCCCTGAATTTGTAAAGTCTCAGGTAAAAAATCAAAATGACATTGCCTTTACTAGTCCATATGAAAAGGCGTTAAAGCAATATAACAATAATAGCTCTCTTGATTTTATTGATGTTTTTGTATCAGAATTCCGTAAGGAAAATGACAATTTACAACTGAACACTATTTTTTACGGAGAGAATATTGAAATCACAACAAGTGATGATGCCGTCATTAAACATCTCAGAGACTTGATTGCAAAGTCAATGGATGGTATTGAAAATGTGATGAGTAAACGTATCAATCAATTTGGAGTTGCACAACCAAATATTCAAAAGGATGCAGCTAATAATAGATTATACATTGAGTTACCTGGGGTTCAAGATGAGGAAACAGTTGCTGAAAAACTTCAGTCTACGGCTAATTTGGAATTTTTCGAAACATACGAGCTAAACCAAATCCAGGCTTCATGGATAGCTGCTGATGAATTATCTAAAAATGAGGAAGGTTATGAAGTTGATACTTCTTCTACCGATGATTTATCTTTTGATGATGAGCCATCTTCAAATGTGGTTTCATTGGCAAATCTTACCGTTCCTATTCAGGGGGCTATTGGATATGCTAAAAATGACCAGGATAAAGCAAAAATTAGCACCATTCTTAACCGTTCGGATATAAAAGCCCAGTTTGATGCTCAGCTGAGATTTATGTGGGGTGCTGAAAAAGAATTCGTTGACCAAGACAAAAAGAAGAAGGGTTGGTATTTATATGCCTGTAGAGTTCCCGAAAATGGAAAAGCAAAAGTGAATGGTAGTCATATATCAAAAGCAAGCCAGGGATACGATCAAATGAATGGAGACATTACCGTTGATTTGAGTATGAATGACGAAGGAATTGAGCAATGGGGTAGGATGACATCAGAAAATGTGGGCCGAATTGTTGCGATTTCAATGGATAATGTTGTGTATAGTGCTCCTGTTGTTAGAGGGGCAATTAACAATGGTAATACACAAATATCTGGTGATTTCACTTTTGATGAGGCAAATGACCTTGCAGGTCTTCTAAATGGTGGTGCTTTACCAGCGCCATGTGTAATAAAGGAACAAACAAAGGTTGGGCCTACCATTGGTAAAGAAAATACTAAAGCGGGATTAATGTCTTTTGCTATTGCATTCTTAGTCGTATTTATATACATGTACTTCTATTACGGGAAAGCTGGATTGGTTGCGGATGTAGCTCTTTTAGCCAACGTAATCTTCATATTTGGTTCTCTTGCCTCATTTGGGGCAGTGCTCACGTTAGCTGGAATTGCCGGTATCGTTCTTACCATTGGTATGGCTGTTGATGCGAATGTTCTGATTTTTGAGCGTATTAGAGAGGAACAAACGAGAGGTAAAGATCTTGGAGCAGCTGTAAAAACAGGTTTTCAAAAAGCCTTATCATCAATTATTGATGCGAATGTGACCACCTTATTAACGGCTATTGTTTTAAAGGTATTTGGAACAGGCCCTATCGAATCTTTTGCTACAACATTGATTATAGGTATATTTTCTTCTGTATTTGCAGCTTTAATTATATCTAGATTGGTATTTGAATGGTGGCTGAGTAAAGGAAAGAATATCGCCTTTGATACAAAACTTACAAAAAATGCATTTAAGGGACTGAATATTAACTTTTTGGATAAGCGAAAGATGACTTACGCGCTATCCACTGTTATGGTTATTGGTTCGCTTGCCTTGTTATTTACAAAAGGCATTTCACAATCTGTAGAATTTACTGGAGGAAGGACATATGGTGTAAAATTTGAGAAATCAGCCGAAAATAACACAGAATTCATAAAGAAAGAGCTTTCAAAAGCAATGCCAGGTGCTTCTGTTGACGTAAAAACAAAAGCCAGTTCTTTTAATGTTGAAATCACTACAAACTACTTATTGAACCAGCAAAATGCTGAAACACAAGTAAAAGAAAAGTTAGAAGAGGCCATTAAAAATTGTGAATCAAAGTTAGGTAAAGGTGTTATCCAACCGGACTCTCGATTTGTTTCGTCAAAAGTTTCAGAGGAGTTAGAGACTTCCTCAAAAATATCAATTGCTTTGAGTCTAATTATCATTTTTGCATACATCTTTATACGTTTTGGAAAGTGGCAATTTTCGATGAGTGCTATAGTTGCACTTTTCCATGATGTGATTATTGTACTAGGTTTGTTTTCTTTATTGAGTGGAATATTACCATTTAACATGGATATTGATCAGGCATTTGTCGCAGCTATATTGACGGTTATTGGATATTCCATTAATGACACGGTTGTTGTATTCGATAGGATTCGTGAGGATCTTTCGTGGAAAAAAGAGGCTGATTTTAAATCTGAAATTAACGGTGCCTTGAACTCTACATTGTCAAGAACAATTAATACCTCTATGACAACATTTGTTGTATTGTTAATCATCTTTATTTTCGGTGGTGCAGCAATTAAAGGGTTCATCTTTGCTTTGATTATTGGAATATTGGTTGGAACGTATTCATCAATGTTTGTAGCTACGCCACTTCTCGTTGATTTCACTAAGAAAATTAAACTTAGCAAGGCATAATTAATCCCATTTATTTGGAATATATAAAAGCTACCTTTTTGAGAACATTAGTTGACTTTAAGGTATGTGTTTTAATTATTTTTATAGTATTCTTGAATGTTGATTGCCCCTTTGCCCAAGGAACTATCAAGGGTATTGCGATTTCGGAAGATAGCCCCGCGGAATATGTAAGAATTTCTGTTTACCCTATTTCAAAGCATGTATTGACAAATTCAAACGGAGAGTTTCAGTTCAATAAGTTGGCATATGGAACCTATACCATTCAAGCTTCATTTATTGGCTTTAAAACAATTTCTGATACCATAATTATATCAAAGGAAAATTCATTAGTCGACGTGCAAATGGATTTTAAAGAAAAAGTAATGGAGCTAGATGCAGTTGTTGTTACCGGAACCAAAACTTATAAAAGGCAAACCAATTCAAATATCATTGTAAATGTTTTGAACAGTGAAAATTTGGAAATGGTGCAAGCATGTAATCTTTCAGAAGGCTTGAAGTTTCAGCCTGGACTTAGGGTAGAAACGGATTGTCAGACTTGTAATTACACTCAGCTTCGCATGAACGGATTATCAGGAGGTTATTCTCAAATTTTAATTAATGGAAGGCCAGTGTTTAGTCCACTTACTGGATTATACGGTATGGAACAGCTTCCTGTAAACATGATTGATCGTATTGAGGTAATTCGAGGTGGCGGTTCTTCTTTATATGGTTCAAGTGCAATTGGTGGCACAGTGAATGTAATTACGAAGATTCCAAAGAAAAATAATTTTGAATTGAGTTACACTTTTCAGAATATTAATTTCCAAACCAATGACCATATTTTAAGTGGAAACGGAACTTTTTTGTCGAAAGACAGAAAGATGGGTATCTCCTTATTTATAAATAACAGATCCAGAGGATTTTATGATCATAATGAAGATCAATTCTCCGAAATGCCACTCATTCAAAATACGTCGTTTGGTTTTAAATCATTCTTTTTACCAAAGTATAATCATAAAATTGAGCTTAGCTTTAGTAACATTGATGAGTACAGATTTGGTGGAGAAATGAATAGAGATAAACCCGCTCATTTAACAGCCCAATCTGAGGAAAGACAGCATCATGTTTGGACTGGAGCTTTGGATTATCAAATTGGATTTAAAAATGAACAAACTTCATTGATTTCTTATGCCGCTTTTCAGTATACCAATAGAGATCATTACACCGGTATTTTTCCTGATGATTCTCTGGAAATCCTATCTCATATTGAAAATCCCCCATATGGAATTTCCGATGTCGTAACAGCCAATATGGGAGTACAATTAAATCATGAATTTTTAAATTTTTTGTCTACAGGAAGTAATGTATTTACTTTTGGTACAGAGCTTTTATGGGATGATGTTTATGATGAAATACCGAGCTATCAATATTTAATTGATCAAAACACATCAGATTTAGGTGTATTCATTCAAAGCGATTGGAATCTAATCCAGAGTCTTTCTCTTCTATCGGGTGTACGAATGGATAGACATAATCTTGTTGAATCAGTGGTTTTTAGTCCGAGGATATCTCTATTGTATAAGTTTAAGAAGAATACCCAATTTAGATTGGGATATGGGTCTGGGTTTAGAGCACCACAGGCTTTTGATACAGATCTTCATATTGCATTTGCAGGCGGAGGTGTATCAAGAATTACACTTTCCCCAAATTTATTACCAGAGAACTCAAACTCTTACACCGCATCCATAAACTTTGATAAGCCCTATGAACATTTTATTACTGGATTTACTTTAGAGACATTTTATACAAGGCTAAATCAGGCATTTTATCTTCAACCCATTGGGGAAGATGAATTTGGTTATCTATTTGAAAAACAGAATGGTCAGGGAGCAACAATTCAAGGAGCTACTTTAGAATTCAGGTTGAATTATGACCGAAAAATTCAGTTTGAAGGTGGGTTTACCTTACAAAGTAACCTGTACGATGATCCTGTGGAATATATTGAAGGAGTAAATGGGCTGACTCAATTTGTTCGAACACCTAATGATTATGGATTCGCTCTATTACGATTTACACCTAACAAAAAAATTAGGGGAAGTATCAATTATGTGTATACAGGAAGGATGTTAGTACCGCATTTTGCTGGTGCGGTTAACCAAGATTTAGATGAAATTATAACGAGTAAAAGATTTTCCGAGCTCAGTGCGAAGGTTGCTTATACAGTGAAAGTTAAAAAATCAAATATGAATTTAGAATTTTACTTAGGAATAAAAAATATTTTAAATGCCTATCAGGAACAATTTGATATTGGAAAAAATCGTGATAGTAACTTTATCTATGGGCCTGCTCAACCAAGAACATTTTTTGCAGGCTTAAAATTAATGAGTCTTTAATTTAATTGTTAAAATTGGCTGGGCCGGTATAATGGAAATTTTTGACTAAAAAGTAATAATTAATAGTCAAAATCAGCGAATTACTTATCATGAAATTCATAGTTTTATATTGTTGTTAAATCTAAAAAAAGCTTGTACTATTAATTGAACAAAATAGATTGAATCAGGTTAATTAAAAAAAACTGAAATGCTTAAAATACTTTTATCTCCGGCCAAGTCTATAGATACAAATGCTAAATGTCTTGAACATCCCACGCCTCCAACATTTGAATATGAGGCGGAGCAATTGGTATTGAAATTGAAAAAGAAAACACCAAAAGCTATTGCAGAACTCATGTCCATAAGTGATAATCTTGCTCAAATCAATTGGAGTCGATTTCAGAATTGGAATAGGATGGATGCCAATTCGAATAATATACAGCCAATCTTTTGCTTTACAGGGGAGGTATATCGAGGCTTGGATGCTGGTAGTTTGAATAACGCGGAAATTGAATATGCCCAAAAAGCCATACGGATATTATCTGGTTTATATGGGTTGTTGAAGCCACTTGATGGGATTTCCCCTTACCGTCTAGAAATGGGAACGAAGCTTCCAGAAGGCTGGAAGGATAAGAATTTGTATCAATTTTGGGGCGATAAACTCACGAATTATATAGAATCAGAATTAGCTGAAAACGATACCATAATTAATTTAGCGTCAAAGGAATATTCTAAAGCTGTTCATTTAAAGAGGTTTTCTCAGCCGATTATTACACCCATTTTTAAGGATTATAAAAATGGAAAGTTAAAAACAATTATGATGTACGCTAAAAAAGCGAGAGGCGCTATGGCTAGATACATTGTTCAGAATAAAATTGAGAATTTAGAGGATTTAAAGCAATATAATGTCGATTCATATATGTATGATGAGTCCCTATCGAATGAATCCGAATGGGTTTTTACCCGTTAAATTCAACATTATCGTTTTTTTCAATAATTTCCCAGGTATGATCTGCAAGGAGTTTGACACTTGCAACAAATTCAAATTCCGTTTTACTTTTACCCCATTGTCTAGGGCCAATTAACGATAATAAATAAGAACCTTTTTTTCGTTTATATAAATGATATGTATGGTTAATAAAGGGTTCAAAACGGGCTTCAGCTTTATAAATAAACTCTGATATTTTTTTTCGTTCATTTAACTTTTGCGCCTGGCTCGCAAGCAATTTCATTTGCTCGTAAATTTGGCCAAGTTGCATATCCGTTTGATGGTCCATAGCTTTTAAAGCTCGACTTTTTAGTTTTCCTTCGTCATCAGGTTTGATTAAAGCACTTCCACTATGATGACCATATTCAAGGTTATGCGGGTTTTCCGTAATCTTGTCCGAATCAATAGGATTTTCAAATGGCACCTCTTCTATTTTTTTCTTTTTTTTCATTTTTAAAATAAATCTGCAAGCTTTTTACCTACTTGTGCACCAATAGCAACACCCATTCCTCCCATACGAACACCTATTGCCGTATTATTGTTTATTTTTTTGATAATCGGACTTTTGCTATTACCAACGCCCATAATGCCTGACCAAGAGTCTTGAATTTTATATGAGTATTTGGGTAATATTACATTTTTTAAGAGCTCTTTTAGTTTTAGTTGTATTTGTTCGCTTGAACCAAATTCTTCTGTTGTTTCACCTTTGAAATCTAAATTTCTTCCTCCTCCTAAAAGGACTCTATTTCCGACATTACGAAAATAATAGTATCCTTTTTCATAATGGAATGTGCCCTTTATTTTCAAGTCAGGAATTTCGTCAGTAATTATTACTTGAGCTCGAGCCGGAAAAATGTCATCCGTAATCCATTTTTTTGCAAAACCATTTGTAGCAATAATTGTATTTTTTGCCTTGATTTCACCAAATTGAGTTTCAATTACATTTTCTTGAGCTGAGTGTTCCAATTTTTCAGCGTTCATCCCAAATAAAATATTGACATCGTTAAGGATGGCTTTTTTGTACAATTCCTGTATCATCTTTCCTGTATGAATAGCGCCTTCTAGTTTGTTGCAATATGAGGTCTCTATACCTTGAAATCCAAATTTTGATGATATGAGTTTATCCTCATGGTATATTTCTTTAACACCTGTTATCTCATATGCTTTGCCGTTAATGTATTCAATAAAATCTTCTGTAATATCATTATTCTTTTTGGAGGAAATAATATCCCAAGACTTACATTCTTGATATGCGATTTTATCTTTTTGGACGAGTTCAAATAATGTATTTAACCCCATATACCTATTCGAAAAAGTATCCCAAACTGTTAAATCATTCATGTTTTGAAGGTCATCAAAAAGTTCTGTTGGGCTTCCAAAACAGGTAAAACCAGCATTTTTAGTACTTGCTCCCGTGGGCAAATAACCTCGATCAATGACCAAAACTTTATATTGTTTATTCTTCCTTTTAAGGAAAATTGCCGTAGAAAGTCCAACAATTCCAGATCCTATTATGAGAAAATCAATGTTTTCAAGATAGGTCGATTTTTCCCAGTAACTTAGATTATCAATTCGAAGCATTATTTTTATTCGTCTTTTTTCCGCATTTTTGTATATGCAACAAATTTAGTTTTTTGCGTTGCAATTATTATATACAAAGATAGCTTTCTATGATTCGGTTTTTGTTTCTCGTGTTATTCATGTGCTCTTTTGTGATTTCAGCTCAGAAAAAACTTGAAATTTCTTTAGAAGGTTTTGTTAATAATTTTTCATCTAAAGAAAAGTTAAACGGAGCTAGTTTATATTTATTTCAAGATGGCAGAATGGTGTCAAAGTCATTATCTGATGTGAATGGGAATTATTTTATTAGTGGTGATATTACTACTAAAATGCCCTTCGACATGATGATTTCAAAACCTGGTTTTATAACCAAAAAGGTTTTACTAGACTTTAAAGAGCTAAAAGTTCAAAATCCAAATGGAATTCTTCAAGCCATGGAAGAGCTGGTGATAGAGCTTTTTGAAATTAAGGATGGAGTGGATTTGGGCTTTATCAAAAATAATTATGCCGAAAAATTTCATTGGGATGCATCAAGGAATATTGCAGTTCCTGAGGAGAAATTTAAAAAAGACATCGAGGAACAAGTGCTACAGGCATACAATAAAATGTCCGATTTAAATAAGTCCGAGACTTTTAAGAAAAAGGTAAATCTGGCTTTAAAGGAAAACAAATACCAAGAGGCCATAGTTTATGTAGATTCCGCACTATTTTACAACAAAAACAATCCAGATTTATTAAATACTAAAGCTAAAATTGAGGCTTCGATTGAAAAGCAGGCCAAGGATGTCGAAAAACGCAAAGAATTTGAAAGTCTTAAAAAGCAAGGGGATATGGCTTATGCCTCGAAAGACTATGAGACGGCAGAAAATTTTTTTACAGATGCTTTGAAAATAATGAGCGACAATCAAATAAAATTCAAGCTTACCAAAATTGAAGAGTACAAAAGCACAATATCTAAACTAGAATCTAATAAGGAAAAACTTAAGTCTTTAAGGTCATCATCAGACTCCTTAATTGCATTAGCTGAATATGATGCAGCCGTAATAAAACTTCGGGAGATTCAATATTTAGACCCGAATCAAAGAATGAAAATTCAATCAGAAATAAAGACGATAGAAAAACAAAAGAAGAATTCAAATTATGAAGATAGAATTCAAAAATATTTAAATACGGCTAAAAGGTTAGAAAACTCAAAAGACTCCCTTGATGCTAGTTTACAGCTTTATGAAAGAGCTGAAAAAATTATTAATAATCTTTCAGATCAAAAGCTCATTGATAAGTATAAAGTGCAAGTTAGAGACGGTATTGAGGGGATATCACAAAAGAAGCTTCAGGAGAGAGAGGCTTTCAATCAGCAGCTAGAAAAAGCAAATAGTAATTTTTTAAATGGACCTGATTTTTATGATAAGGCTCTAAAAATTCTTGAATCAGATTTAATGAAGCCATATAAAAATGATCGAGAGGTCTTAAAGCTCAAGAATCGAATTACGAGTATGGATGAATTCTATAAATTAAAAAATGATGCATTTTCTAAGTATAAGAACAACAGAAAAGATGCTGTTTTGGATTTGAAAAAAGCGCTAAAAATTGGTAATGACAATTATAGAGTTACACCAAGAACAGATTTAATCGAAATTCGTGACTCACTCAATAATTGGACTGGAGGATCCAATGCCTTATCTTCTGCGAATAATTCTATTTCTAGAGATCCAAAATCATCAGGAAGTATTGTTAGATCTCCCGGTTCACTGCACAGTGGCTCAGATTTAGATGCCTACAATGATTTGACACTTACGATGAAAAGGAAAGAAAATGATCCTCTAGAAGATTTACAACGAATTAAAAATGAAATTGACTATGAAATTTACTTTAACAATACTGTTAATGCGGTGCGAAATGAAAAGTCATCGAGTGAATTAAAGTCATATCAAGACGAACTTGAATTAAAAGAAAGAGAGGTTGCAATTCAAAAGCTAGAGCTGCAAAAGAAACAAGACGAGGAAAGGCAAAGTCTAGAGTCGGCTATTAAGGATCGAAATGAATTTGCGTTATATCAGCAAGAGGCATCAGCAGAACAAATAAGAAAATGGAATGATGAGAAGGATTATTTGATAGAACTTGAGCTACTCAATCAGGCAAGAAGAAATCAGGTTTTTGAGGAAAAGAATAGGCTTCACGAAAGCGAACGATTACTTATTGCTCAGGAAAACACGAAGGATAATGAGCGAAGGCTTTATGCCAGCCAAGATTATTTGATGAAGATAGATTATGAAAGATTTATTAAGGATTCACTAGCTAAATTGGGAGGTGAAGATAGGGCTATTGAAATTGAAAAATTAAAAATGTCTAAACCAGATTATCCATCTCAACCGAATTTTTTAAAAGATGAAGATGGGATTTTATTTCCACCAAATGCTGTAACTGAGCGTGTCTTTAAAAGCACAAACTCGAAGGGTTTTGTAACATCAGTTATTGTTCAGCGTGTTGTGGTAGACCCCAATGGATATGGTGTAGTTTATGAAAAAACAACAAATGAAAATGGTTCCACTTACTTTTCAAGAAATGGTGCCTCAATAACTGAATACGTTTGGTTTAATGAATCCATGGGACAAAATGTTATTGAAAAATAGATTCTCCCCAATCATTGTTTTATTAATCCTTTCCATTCTATATTCATGTTCCAATGTAGATTCTAAAGAAAGGTCAATAAGTTTATATAAATTATCTGGAGAAAGCCAAGGAACAACTTATCTCATTCAAGTATACGATGATCAGATAAATTTTGAAGCCAAACAGATTGATTCTCTACTTGAGGCCTTCGATCAACAATTGTCGACCTACGAACCTTCTTCTTTGATATCAAGATTTAATCAAAAGGACTTCACAGATACGGTGTTGCCCTTGAATTCTCTTTTTTTCTCCATGTTAGACATGAGCGATTATATGTTTCAAGTAAGTAATGGCATATTTGACCCTTCAATTAAACCCATTATGGACTTATGGGATTTTGATGGTGATAGTAATGATATCCCAACAAAAGAGTCTATAGACTCTGCCTTGCAGTTTGTGAGCTTTGAGAATGGACTTCATTTTAAAATATCTCCTCGCTTACCAGATTCAAGTGCTGTAATTGTAAAGAAGAAGCCTGAATTTCAATTGGACTTTAATGCCATAGCTCAGGGATATGCGGTAGATCTATTATTGGATTTCATCAATTCAAAAGGACATCAAAATGTATATGTAGAATTGGGAGGAGAGATTGCTGTTTCCGGCGTTAAGTTTAATCAAGAGAAATGGCGTATAGGCGTTGAATCACCCATCGATAATAATCAATCTGCGGATAGAGTCATACAGAAGGTATTCGCTATAAAAGACAAACGTATTGCAACAAGTGGGAATTATCGAAAGTTTTTTGAGGCTAATGGTAAGAAGTATGCCCATACCATCAATCCATTTACAGGTTATCAAAATAATCATAACCTACTTTCGGCAACGGTTTTTTCGGATTACTGTTGGAAATCTGATGCATACGCTACATTTTTCATGTTGATTGGAGTCGATTCTACTAAGGCTTTCCTGAAGGAAAATCCACAACGGGATCTAGAAGTTTTCTTGATTTATGATGAAAACAACACCTTTAAGACCTATACGTCTGAAGGATTAATTTTGGCTCAATAGTAAAGCAATTCATATCTGGGTGTCAGTAACTCCTAAATGACGCCATTAAATCATTTAGAATAGCTTATATCTTTAACTTAAAGATAAATTAATGAAGGTACATTTTATTGCGATAGGGGGTAGTGCGATGCATAACCTAGCCATTGCTCTTAATAGAAAAGGAATTGAAGTTAGCGGTTCTGACGATGAGATTTTTGAGCCTTCAAGATCAAGACTTGAAAAAGAAGGTATATTACCCAGTGCCATTGGTTGGGATACGACTCTAATAAAACCGGATTTAGATGCGGTGATTCTAGGTATGCATGCCAGACAGGATAATCCTGAATTAATGAAATCAAAAGAATTAGGAATACCGATTTATTCTTATCCTGAATATCTATATGAACAAAGTAAATTCAAAAAAAGAATTGTAATTGGGGGAAGTCATGGTAAAACGACCATAACTTCAATGCTATTACATGCTTGTATGAAAAAGGGTATAAATGTTGATTATATGGTTGGTGCTCAACTTGAAGGCTATGATTGCATGGTCAAACTAACTAACGAAGCCGAATATATGATTCTTGAAGGAGATGAATATTTAAGCTCTCCTATTGACCGACGTCCAAAGTTTCATTTATACAATCCTGATGTTGCAATCATTAGTGGTGTAGCCTGGGACCATATTAATGTGTTTCCGACTTTTGAGAATTACGTAAGCCAGTTCGATATGTTTTGCTCCTTAATTCATAAAGATGGTATACTTATATATAATGAGGAGGATTCTGAGGTCAAGAAACTGGGTCATAAATACAGCAAAAAATTAGAGACCCAAGCTTATGCTACGCCCAAATTTGAGCCCACAAGAACGGGCACAAGACTGAATTATGATGGGCAATTCTTTGAATTACAAATTTTTGGAAGTCATAATTTACAGAATCTCATGGGTGCTATGCATTTGGCAAATCAAATTGGAATTTCTAATCAGGTTTTTTTGAATTCGATGGTTGATTTTACAGGGGCGGGAAAACGATTACAAAAGGTCAGCGAGAATGAATCATTTGTGATGTATAAAGATTTTGCGCATTCACCTTCAAAGCTCAAAGCGACTACCAATGCAGTAAGAGAGCAATATCCAAATCGAAAAATTATTGCTTGTATGGAATTGCATACATTTTCATCACTTAAGAAAGAGTTTTTACCCCTATACAAAGGATCGATGGAAAGTGCCGATGAAGCACTCGTATACTTTAGTCATGAAGTGGTAAAACATAAAAAGCTTTCTCCAATTACAAAAGAATTGGTTGTTGATTGTTTTGGAGGGGATGTTTTAGTATTGAATGATACACAAGATGTATTATCTCAATTGAAAAGCAAATCGTGGAAAGATGCTGTTTTGTTAATGATGTCTTCAGGAAATTTTGACGGAATAGATTATGAATCTTTAGGGGAAGAGCTATCAAAATAGTTCTTAAAAATCACACGTCTAAAAATAAGTGCAAGAACAAGCCCGTTTAGGATGCTCCAAATCGACATGATTAATAAAGAAATTGACATGTTGAATGAGGGTGATAATAAAGTCTTCGCCGTGTTCATTTGTTGACTCTTTATTTCTTCGTCAGATAGGTGGTCATAAGCCATTTTATTTTTGCTTTTGATCGCTTGTATATTTGTCGAATCGCTCCATCGAATCTCCTCGAGTTTTAGTTTATCTGAGATATAATCTTTATTGATATTATTGTAGTATACATAAGAAAAAAAACTTGCGATTACAGCAAATATCATTGCAGGTGCCATAGCTGTTTTTAAGTCGTCAATAAGATTGTTTTGGTTCTTTTGTTTTCGTTTTGAAATGTATAGAGCAATTGAAGCAGAGCAGGTTACAAACAACATGCTTAATAGCATTATAGGTTTCTCACTAATTTCTATTTTAGCGAGAAAAAAAACCATTCTGATCAAAATCAGGATTAAAGAAAAGAGTAATCCAATCTTAACGGAGCTTTTCATCCTAACTGTTCATAGAGATGAGGAATTCCTCGTTTGATTTGGTATTTTCCATATGAGATTTCATGAATTCCATAGCTTCAACTGGATTCATATCTGCAATAAATTTACGCATTAACCAAATTCTTTGCATCACATCTTTGCTCATTAATAGGTCTTCTCTTCTCGTACCAGATGCCGTAATATCTATTGCTGGATAGATTCTTCGATTTGATATTTTTCGATCTAACTGGAGCTCCATATTTCCAGTCCCTTTAAATTCCTCAAAAATGACCTCATCCATTTTTGAACCTGTTTCGGTAAGGGCAGTAGCCAATATTGATAAGGAACCACCGTTTTCAATTTTTCTTGCAGAACCAAAAAATCTTTTGGGTTTATGTAAAGCATTAGCGTCAACACCACCTGACAAGACCTTACCTGATGCTGGAGAAACCGTATTGTATGCTCGAGCTAAACGCGTAATAGAGTCTAATAGAATACAAACATCATGACCACATTCTACCATTCTTTTTGCTTTTTCAAGAACGATGTTAGCAACTTTGACATGTCTATCAGCAGGCTCGTCAAAGGTAGAAGCTACTACCTCGGCTTTAACGCTTCTCGCCATATCCGTAACCTCTTCAGGTCTTTCATCAATAAGTAGAACAATTAAATAAGTTTCCGGATGATTTGCCGCAATTGCATTTGCTACATCTTTCAATAGCATTGTTTTACCTGTTTTCGGTTGAGCAACAATCATTCCACGCTGACCTTTACCTATAGGAGAAAACAAATCCATTACACGGGTAGATAGTGTCTCTTGTTTGTGTCCTGTAAGATTAAATTTTTCAGATGGAAAAAGGGGTGTTAAATATTGAAATGGAACACGATCTCTGATATAAGATGGATCTCTTCCGTTTATTGACTCGACTTTAACCAATGGGAAAAACTTTTCACCTTCTTTGGGTGGTCTTATGGTACCTTTAACTGTATCACCTGTTTTTAAACCAAATAATTTTATTTGATTTTGCGAAACATAAATATCATCAGGGGATGGCAGGTAATTATAATCCGATGATCTTAGAAAACCATATCCATCCTGAATTACTTCTAAAACGCCCTCAGCAGAAACAATGCCGACAAGGTCATAATTGTCATTTGATTTTTTCGGTTCGTTTCGATTATTCTGATCGCTTCGATTGTTCTGTTGGCTTTGATTGTTATCGTTTGATTTATCTTTTTGATGATTTTTTTTAGAATTATCGTCAAAAGGAAGTTCATTTTTACTCTTTTCTTCTTCTATTTTTTCATTTTCCGTTTGTGATTCAGATTTTGTTTCTGACTCAACAATTATTCTTTTCCTGGTTCTTTTTCGAGGCTGTTCATTTTTAGAATTTTGTTCCTTAGTAGATTCCTCCGATTTACTCAATAAATCTGAGGTTTTATCTTCAGATTCATCTCCAAGAATTTTAGAAATTAATTCAGCTTTCTTAAGTGATTCGATATTTGAGAGACCTAATGAAGATGCAATAACCTTTAAATCGGATATGCTTTTACTCTCTAAAGTTTTTTTGTCCATTAATTGTATGAATAAAAGTAAAGGGATTAAGAGTTGATGAAAAGACACGTTTCATCCTAACAACACACAAGTTTAAGAAAAACCTTTCAATAAACATCAAAAACTAATGAAAATTTATGTTTTTCTCTTTTTCTTTTTCGCTGCAGGGAATAAAATATTATTTAATATTAATCTATAACCGGGAGAATTTGGGTGTAAATTAAGGTCTGTAGGAGGATCACCGACAAAATGTTGATAATCCTCTGGGTCATGACCTCCATAAAATGTCCAAGTACCTTGTCCATATTCTCCATGAATATACCTGGCTGTTCCAGCTGCTTTTGTCTCACCTAAAATAAGTACATCAGATTTAATTAAGTCTTTTTTAAAGTCTGTTGTTTGCCCCATGAATCCTTTTACCACGTCAACATGACATTGAGTAAGCATGGTTGGAACAACATCCCATTTAGCAGAAAATTCAAAAAGGGTAAATTCATCTAAACTTTTTGGAATCGTTCCATTCGTCCTGAGAAATGTCCCATCAATATTCGAATATTCATATATCATTGGATTTTTATCTAATTTAAAATCCTTAAATGCAAAAGTCTTACTGAAGTCTAATTGAGCATCACTATTAGGACTAGATGGATCGCCATCAAATACACTTTCACATATATCAGTATTTTCTGCCGCCAAAGCAATGTCAAAACTATCCGTACCACTACACATTGTAAAAACAAATCCACCACCAACAACGAAATTCTTGATATTCACAGCAACAGCCAATTTTAGTTTCGATACCTTTGAATAACCTAACATTTTCGCATTCCCCTCAGCTACGTCGATTTGGTCCTGATACCATTTCTGATAGCGAGCCGAACGATAAAACTTACCGTATTGACCTGTAAAGTCTTCATGATGAAGATGGAGCCAGTCATATTCAGGTAATTTGCCCATAACAATAGCTGAATCATAAATTTTGTCATAAGGAATTTCAGCATATTCCAATACCATTGTTACAGCATCATCCCAAGGTTGTTTGTTGGGCGGTGTATAAACAGCAATTTTTGGAGCTTTTTCTAATTGAATCACCTCCATATTTATTTCTGGATTACCAATCTCTCTTTTTATTTGATTGATTTGTCCATCCGTTCTAATTTCATATGAAACACCTCTAATTACCATTTCTTCCTCTATACTTTTTAGATGAGGTATCAAGAAGGAACCTCCACGATAATTTAATAGCCACTCAATGGTAATATCATGGTCAATGGCCCAATATGCGATTCCGTATGCTTTGAGATGGTTTTTTTGACTTTCATCCATTTGGATTAAAATCTGAGTTGAATACCCCAATAGTGAGAAAATTAAAAAAATAGATAATGAAAGGTATCGGAGCATTTTAAAATGGATTTTGATCAACTCCATTAGAATCAAAATCGCCCTTATCACTTTTCTTGTCAGTGTCGTTCATTTTACTTGGAATGGTAAATGTCCCTGATTCAGGTTTCAATGAGCTTGTTCTTAGATCACTATGAGGTGTCTCGTATTCGGGGAATACATTTAAGTTGTCGAATCGTGCATATTCACTTATAAAACGAAGTCTAACATTTCCTTGTGCTCCATTTCGATGCTTTGCGATTATAATTTCTCCAATT
>QOQC01000011.1 GCA_003331365.1 Flavobacteriales bacterium
TCATTTGCAATTCCTAAAATCACAGTTTTTAACAATCCAACCTCATCATTCACATTGAGATTCATGGCCATTTTTAAATTCAATTTTTACGTAAACGAAACTACTAAAAATCATTAAAATAGCAGGCATACAGTTTTTACATCTCAAAGACATTGTTATTGAAGTCATAAAAATGTCAGAAACGTTCCATTATTTATTTTTCATGATTAAATTCACCGAATGATCCCAAGATGGTACTTACCTTGTTTTATTTTCTTTTTATGTAATCCCATACATTTGGTTTTTGGACAAAGTGAAAAACCTTTTTCAGGGGAGCTTATTTACAAAGTGACTAAAGTTGATTCAGGCTCAAACCCATTACAACCTACAAATAATGAGAATGAGGAAACCAAGGTCATCATCTATGCCAAAGATTCTTTACTTAAAATTGTCAATTTCAATGCTCAAAATGGATTCCAAGAATGTTTAAAACATCTCACAAAGAATAAGTCGATTTTATTGCTAAACATCAATGAAAAGGGCTACGCCATTAGAATGCAACAAGACGAAAGCATAATGAACGACAGCTTGTACTCCTTTGAGAAAAAATGTGGATTTAAAAAAAATATTGGAGGTTTGAAAAGCAAGAAAATCATCCTTCGACATCCAAAAATTAAAAATGAGCTCACTTGCCTATATTCAAAAAAAATTGCACCCAAATATGCAAACACATTTGATGAATTACCTGGACTTCCAACCATTTACTATTTGATTTTAGAAGATGGATTGTATAGATACCAGCTCGAATCTTATAATTCATATGCTCCTCCCCTTTCCATGTTTATGATTCCTGAAGATTATCAAATTGTCAGTATGGAGGAATTTATGGAAATAATGAATTCAGAAGAGTAATTAATCCCTGAATACACATCTTGTATAACTAACATAACAGTGTTTAAAGATGTATACACCATTCCTTTTTTCAAGGATACTTAAACTTATATTCGTAAGATATTCAAAACTGAATGGAAGAGAACGAATTCATACCGGTAAATCAAGAGAAAAAAAGCACTGCTAATAAGAAGAGCAAAAACAAATCTTCCAAAAAAGGTAAGGGCAAAAAAGGAAATTCTTTTTTAAATAAAATTGATTTCAATAAAATTGCAACCGTTTTTGGCTCTTTTTTCATTTTGTTTTCGTTCTTTCTGACCATCGCCTCTGTATCATACCTCTTTACATGGCAATTAGATCAAGACAAGCTTATCAATGTCTCCTTTTTTGATTTCATATTTAGCGGAGATCAGGTTCAAATTCATAATTGGCTCGGCAAATTTGGTGCCTGGATGTCTCATTTCATGATGTATGATTTGTTCGGAATCACATCATTTGGATTGTGCTTCATGCTTTTTCTTTTGGGGGTTAAAACACTCTATAAGAAGGATTTATTACCTATAGGAAAAACATTTACAATAACAATACTTTACATGTTATGGGGCTCAGTGTTTTTAGCCTATTTCTCTGAAAATACAAATTTTGTTGCTGGTAGCTTTGGCTTCCATATTAATCAGTGGCTTACACAAATATTGGGTAGTATTGGCACAATAACCTTGACAATGGTTGTTTTATATATCATTACAACGTTGTTGTTTAATCCTGATTATAAAGCTTTATTCAACTATTTATTTCCGAAGAAAGAAAAGACCGAAAACGAAGAAGATTCCATGGTTACGAATGATGACAATATGCACATCATTAACCCTATAAAAGAGGAAGAAATTCAAGAAGACGTTATTTCTGAAACAGTCAATTTCAGTGAGGATCAAGAAATCATTGATGAAACCAAGGAAAATACCACCGCTGAAATAATTGATGAGACAGAGGGATTAAAAGATCAAGATGAAAACGAAGAATTTGAAATAGAAATACCAGATGAAGAAGAAACAGTCGATGCTGAAGAAATCGGGGAGAAAAACCTCGCTGAACAATTGGTTGAGGAACATGGAGAGTTTGATCCTAAAGCAGATTTAGAAGGATACCTTTTACCTTCTGTAGACCTGCTTAAAGAATACGGATCTGGAGGTGTTTCTGTCAATAAAGAGGAATTAGAAAGCAATAAAGACCGAATTATAGAAACGCTTTCAAATTACAAAATTGATATTGCGAAAATAAAAGCAACTGTAGGTCCCACGGTTACACTATATGAAATCGTACCCGCACCGGGAGTTCGAATTTCAAAAATTAAAAATCTAGAAGATGATATCGCCTTGAGTCTGAGCGCTCTTGGAATCAGAATTATTGCTCCCATTCCAGGCAAAGGAACAATTGGAATTGAAGTACCCAACTCCAGCCCAGACATGGTAAGTATGCGCTCTTTGATTGCATCAGAGAAATTTCAAAATCACGATGGTCAGCTTTCCATTGTAATGGGTAAAACCATAACGAATGAGACCTATGTTTTTGATTTAACAAAAATGCCTCACCTACTAGTTGCAGGAGCTACTGGACAAGGTAAATCAGTTGGATTAAACGCAATTCTTGTATCAATTTTATATAAAAAGCATCCATCTCAAGTAAAATTTGTTCTGGTAGACCCTAAAAAAGTGGAGCTCACCCTGTATAATAAAATTGAAAGACACTTTCTTGCAAAATTACCAGGAGAAGAGGATGCCATCATTACTGATACCTCAAAAGTCGTAAATACCCTCAACTCTCTTTGTATTGAAATGGACGAAAGATATGAACTACTTAAGGAAGCTCAAGTCCGAACAATTAAAGAATACAATGAGAAATTTGTAAAACGAAAGCTTAATCCCGAAAAGGGACATAGATACCTTCCATACATCATTGTTCTTATTGACGAATTTGCAGATTTAATTATGACTGCAGGGAAAGAAATAGAGCATCCTATTGCTCGAATTGCTCAACTTGCAAGAGCCATTGGTATACATTTAATTGTAGCTACTCAAAGACCGTCAGTCAATGTAATCACGGGTATGATTAAAGCCAACTTCCCCGCAAGAATTGCATTTAGAGTACTCTCAAAAATTGACTCTAGAACCATTTTAGACGGATCAGGAGCAGATCAGCTTATAGGTCGCGGTGATATGCTCATTTCTACAGGGTCTGAAATGATTCGACTTCAGTGCGGATTTGTAGACACTCCTGAAGTTGAAGAGATATGCTCATTCATTGGTGATCAACGAGCATATCCAGATGCCTTAATATTACCCGAATACGTACCAGAAGGAAGCGAAGGGAAAGGCGAAGTGGATATGGATGAAATGGACGCAATGTTCGTTGACGCCGCAAGAATGGTCATCATAAATCAACAAGGCTCTGCCAGCTTACTACAACGCAAATTAAAGTTGGGATATAATAGGGCAGGCCGAATTGTTGACCAACTTGAGTCTATGAATATTATTGGTCCTTTTCAAGGAAGTAAAGCGAGAGATGTACTCTTTCCTGACGTGGAATCCTTAGATGAATTTTTAAGATCAAAAGGTCTTATCTAAGGTCAATCATTGGACAAATAAATAGCATTTGCTACCATCAACAATCCGCTGTGCCAAAAACCTCTAAATAATGGATTATCCATAAAATAAGTGACTGTGCCATTTCCAAATCGTTCCTGACCTGCAATTAAGGCTCCTCCTTGTTTATCTTTTATTTTAGACCCAACAAACCCTGATACAGGTTCAGCGTCTTTGGCAAGCTCAAAAACACCATGACCAGATTTCAATTGGTAATTAGATGCACTTTGCCGTAACGTATAGTAAGAATCATATCCAAAAGATAAGGGATTTTTATTCTCAATCTCACAATTGTATATGGCACCTGTAATCATATAACTTAATTCCTCTCGTTCACTTAGCTCTTCCTCTTCAATTTCATTCATCTCAATGGAAAAATCGTCCATGAAATTATCAGCTGATGATCCAAAAAGAATAAGTCGACCCCCATTATCAACCCAAAGGCTAATTGCCTCAGAAATTTCTGCCGTCAGTCTACCCTCTGGAACAATTAAAACGTCTAGATTGGCCAATCCGCGATTTAAAACATCATTTGGCCGAAGCATTAAAAATGGATTACCAAGATGCTGTTCAAAAAAGTACCAAACCTCTCCTGTATTTAATGGCGAAATTCCATCTCCTGCTAATAAACCAATTGAAGGTGATTCAATCTTTACATATGAGGAAGATCCAAAATCATTTCCTTTTTCTACATATCCAGTTTGGCAAGTACTCATTTCTATTGCCAATCCTTTTGATGCCTGAATAATTAATGAATCAATATTCAGTTCTGGGTTTTCTCCTCTTGCAATAACCAAGGTTCCAGGCGTATAATTTTCACCTTTTAACTGAAATGCTTTAAGTGCATATTTCACATTTGCTCCTGCCGACAATAATCGCTCTAAAAACCTGGCAGATTCCATCGAATTCCATTTACATACATAGGCAAACGCAGTTTTATACTCTCCAGAAGGCATCAGGTAAATCGGAGTAGAATGATTCTTTTCAGTTTTCGAAAGTTCTTTCTCTCCGGGTATTAAATTTTCAGATGCAATGGCATTTAAGCCAAAAGCATAAGGCAATGACCATGCAGTAATATCATAGGTCAGAGAATCTGATAAAAAGGCCTTAGGCTCAAAAAGAACTTTAACCATTGGACCCTTGAGCTGATCAACAGAAACAATAAGATCGTTCGATTTCAGCTCATAAGTAGTCTTTTTTTGAGAAACATATGACCATCCCTTAATCAGAGTTCCCTCCTTTGGGCTCCTCACTTTAATATCATGCTGAGACAACAGATCAAGTAATGAATTTATTTTATACAAATCACCTGAAAGGACATACGATTTGTAGTTGTATGTTATATTTTTTGTGAAATTCTGAAATTCTTGAATTAATCTTCTTCTATTTTTAAAGGAAACTTCTACCGTAGATAGACTTGCAGTCACATGATGTTCTACTCGGTCAGTCAATTTTAAAGTATCACCATTTGCGAGAATTACACTTTTTCCTGCCCTACCGCTTCCCGCTTGCTCAAAAGTCATTCCAATTGCCCCATTATACATTGGGTAAGTGTCTCCATAACTAGGATAAAGTAAATCAAAAATCTCCTTAGAAAAATAAAGCCAATTATTCGCATCAAAATGCCTTGAATGATTTTCACCAATTAATTCTTGAAATTCTCTTTGCCAATCGGTTATTATTTCGTGATATGGTTCTGCTGCAGGTGGAAAATAATAATTCTCATTAATTCCTTGTTCGTGAACATCGACATGAACATGTGGCAACCATTGATTGTATTTTTTCAATCTCTGCTGAGACTCTACCTGAGTCAACCAGGCCCAATCCCTATTCAAATCAAATAAATAATGATTGAAACGACCCCCAGGCCAAGGTTCCTGATGTTCGATTGACTCTACATTTGGATTGTTATTGAAAGAAGCATACTGCCTATAAAAATTCACGTATCGATCCCTTCCATCGGGATTAAGACAAGGGTCTATAATGACAAGAACACTGTCCAACCACTCCTTTTTATCTCGGAGCAAAACAAGAGCCGTTTGCATCGCAGCTTCAGTTCCTGAACTTTCATTTCCATGGACATTGTAGCTCAACCATACAATCGGTATTTCTTCGTCCTTAGAAGGGTGAATGTGTTGGTTTCTGATTTTTTCAAGGTTCCCAATTGTTGATTCACTCCCGATGAAGAGTAATTGTAATTTTCGTCCTTCATTACTCTTCCCGTATTCAATCAAATTTGATGTTTTTGGATAAGCTTGATTCAGCTTGTCGAAATAATCAACTACCTGATGATGTCTTGAAAATTCAGTTCCAATTTGATGACCTAAAATGGATTTTGGATTAAAATCTTCTTGAGCATGAGTCAAGCTTGAAATTAATGCAATAATGAGAATAGATATAAATTTCATAAATCGTTAATTGAACATAAATGTAAGGAATAAAGAAGAGGACTTTCCTATTCTGAGGCATCAAGTTGTTGCATATGAACGAGCTTTGCATAGATTCCGTCTTTAGCCATGAGCTCTTTATGCTTGCCCGATTCTGTAATGCTACCATTATCCAGAACCAATATTTGGTCTGCCTTTTTAACCGTTGAAAGTCGATGAGCAATCACAATGGAGGTTCTTCCCTTCATCAATACTTCAAGAGCATCTTGAACAAGTTTCTCAGACTCAGAATCCAATGCGGAAGTCGCTTCATCTAATATCAATATGGTTGGATTTTTTAAAATTGCCCTTGCAATTGCAATACGCTGCTTTTGACCGCCAGATAATTGAATACCTCGATCCCCTACCTCGGTATCTAAACCATCCGTAAAGGAGGAAATAAATTCCCATGCATTCGCTTTTTTAGCCGCACTTTCAACCTCAGCTTTACTCGCATTTGGCTTGCCGAATACAATGTTTTCGTATATGGAACCCGAAAACAGAAGTACATCCTGAGGAACATAAGCCATTTGAGTTCTTAGATAAGATAAATCATAGTCAGCAATCTCATTGCCATCAATACGTATTTCACCTTTTTGTGCTTGATAAAAGTTTAAAATCAAACTGGCAATGGTGGTTTTACCTGAACCACTTGAACCAACTAAAGCGACTTGAGCATTTTTGTAGATTTCAAAAGATACGTCCTTCAAAACAGGAATATCCGCTCTTTGAGCATAAGAAAAAGACACCTCCTTGAATGATATTTTGCCAAAAATTCCTTCCGAAAGATCGCCTTTTAATTCATCTTTTTCTGTGGAATCATTAATGATTCCCATGAGGTTCTCTATTGCACCAAATGTTTTTTGAATATTAGCGTATAAATCAGGCAATGAACCAACGCTTGCCCCCATCATAATTGTGAATAAAACAAATTGATAAAAACCTTCACTAGACAATTCTGGATTTGGGCCTTGAGTCATTATAAGCCCCTGCCAAACAATAAAAACAATGGCACCGAATAAACAAAAAATTATGAACGAAACAAATAGTCCTCTCCAAATTCCGCTTTTGATGTTCAAGTTCCTTATTTTCTGCGTTTTTACTTTATAATTCTTAATTGCAAAAAATTCAAAGGTAAATGCTTTGACATTTGAAATACCTGAAAGTGTTTCTTCTATAATCGAATTAGATTCAGCGGCGAAATCCTGAGCTTGCTTACTTAGCTTCCGTATAAACCGTCCAAAAACAACCGCAAGTAATGCCATAATTGGAACCGTGGAAAGCATAATTAAGGCCAGCTTCCAGGAAATTAAAAATAAGAAGGCCACCCCACCTAAAATGATAATAATTTGTCTAAAAAACTCAGCAATTGTTGTGCGTAAAGTGTCCTGTATTTGTGTAATATCTGAAGAAACTCGACTCGTCAATTCTCCTACCTTATTTACATCAAAGAAATTCATAGACATAAAAATCATTCTTTCAAAAGCGGTATTGCGTAAATCCCGGAGGGTATTTTCTGTTACATTATTAAAAATGACTACCCGTAAAAATGAGAATACAGCTTGAAACCCAAACAATATAAATAAACCATATGCCACTTGAGTAGCATTTTCAAAATTTAATAGGCTAACCTGATCAGATGCTGAGCTTCCAAGAGCAGTTGATCCTGAACCTAACAACTTACCCATTAAATATGGGAATAAAAGACCTGCAGATGAAGACAATACCAAAAATATCCAACCAATTAAATACATCCATAAGTATGGTCTGATGAAATACAGTAAATTTTTGTTAGTCTTATTCAATTGATTGTTACTTATTTTGAAATTTAGTGCAATACATTAATTATTGAACATTTGAGTTACAAAAATAGTGCTTTATGCGAGTATTGTATTTTTTTAAATATTTTTATTGATAAGATTTGTATTCTATAAAAAAGTTCTATCTTTGCAGTCCTCAAATGACTAATTATTTGAATTAAAAGAGATGAAAAGAACGTTTCAACCATCGATAAGAAAAAGAAGAAATAAACACGGTTTCCGAAGTAGAATGGCAACCAAAAATGGTCGTCGTGTTCTAGCGGCTCGCCGAAAAAAAGGCAGAAAGAAACTTTCTGTTTCCGATGAAACTCTAGCGAAAAGATAATTCTAATCGCTAATAAATAAATTTTAAAACCCTCATTACTGAGGGTTTTTTTATGTTTTTATTTTTTAGTGTAAACCAAAAAAAGCCCTTTAAAAAGGGCTTTTTAAAAGTATAAATAAAAATAAATTACTTTACAAGTATCTTAGGAGCCGCTGCAATTATAGAAGGATCCGCTTCCTCCTTGTATACTTCAAAATTATCTACAAATTTGGATGCTAATTTAGCTGCCGTTTCATCATATGCTCCTGAATCCGCCCAAGTTTGTTTAGGATTCAATAATTCAGCCGGTACACCTGGGCAAGAGGTAGGATATGCCAATTCAAATACAGGTAAAGTTTCAAACTCTTCTTGATCAAGTGCTCCTTCTAAAGCAGCTGTAATCATTGACCTCGTGTAAGAAAGCTTCATTCGACTTCCAACGCCATAGCTGCCACCAGACCAACCTGTATTTACCAACCAAACAGTTGTATCCGATTCTTTTAATTTTTCTCCTAAAAGCGTGGCATATTTCGCGGGATGTAAAGGTAAAAATGCAGCTCCAAAGCAAGCCGAAAATGTTGTTGTTGGCTCTGTAATTCCAACCTCCGTACCTGCAACCTTTGCTGTATATCCGGACATGAAATGATACATCGCTTGTTCATTTGTCAATTTGGATATTGGAGGTAACACTCCAAAGGCATCACAGGTTAAAAAGAATATATTCTTTGGAGAACTTCCCTTGGAAGGAAGTACGATATTCTCAATGTGATCTATAGGATAGGATACTCTTGTGTTCTCTGTAATGGTTCCATCTGTATAATCAGGCGTGGAACTTTCATTCTGAAAACCAATGTTCTCGAGGATTGCTCCAAATTTGATGGCATCATAAATTTGAGGCTCCTTATCTCTAGTTAAATCGATCGTTTTCGCATAACACCCACCTTCAAAATTAAATACTGTGTTTTGACTCCAGCCATGCTCATCATCACCAATCAGAGCTCGATTTGGATCAGACGATAGCGTTGTCTTTCCTGTTCCTGACAATCCAAAAAATACAGCTGTATCTCCCTTTTTACCAATATTAGCCGAACAGTGCATTGAAAGAACATTGCGATCGTGAGGCAAAACAAAATTCAATACTGAAAAAATTCCTTTTTTAATTTCTCCTGTATAGCCCGTACCTCCAATCAAAATCATTTTTTTACTAAAATTCAATACGGCAAAATTATGTTGACGTGTTCCGTCTATTTCAGGTTCCGCTATAAAGCCAGGAGCACAAATGATTGTCCAATCAGGGTTAAATGAACTTATTTCTTCTTGAGTTGGACGTAAGAACATATTGTAAGCAAACATATTAGACCAAGGAAGCTCCGTAACGATACGGATATTCATTCGAAACTCGTCGTCAGCACAGGCATAAGCATCCCTCACGTATATATCCCTAGCTGATAAATAGGACTTCATTCTTGAATAAATAGTGTCAAAATTGGAAGGACTAATTCCTTTATTGATATCACCCCACCAAACAGTATCTTTTGTTAATTCATCTTCAACGATAAATCGGTCCTTTGGAGATCTTCCAGTAAATTCACCTGTGTCAATTGCTAAAGCCCCCGTGTCTGCCAGTAATCCCTCACCTTGTAGAATTGTATCTTCTACTAATTCTGCTGGGGTTAAATTCCAAAATTGGTTTCCCGTATTTGACAATCCTATCGAAGAGGATAGATCAGAATTGGAACCAAAATTTCCGAACATTTCCATAAAATTTGTTTATAAGCTTTCGCTTAAATTTGTTACAAAATTAAACATAATGGAGTCTTATTTAATGGTAATTATGCTTGATTTTACTAACAATGTACATATCCATTGTTGACAAATTAATTAGATAAAATGATGAAAAATTCGTATATTAAATAAGTGTCATAAATACACTTTGGGTTGGCATAGCTTTTGAGAATATATTCGAAAACAGAAACTATGAATAATCCCAAAACCAACAAACATCAAACAAATGTATTCACAGGAATACTATTGACATCTTCAATGATTCTTGCTGCATTTACCTATTCTGAAAAAGAGGAACTTGAAAAAGAGCTAAAAGAAAAGGCACCTGTAAAAATTGAATATACCATTGAGAAAGCGAAAAAGCCAAAAGAAAAAAAACCAATAATTCCTCCAAAGAAAAAACAAAACAAAATAACGACAAGCTTAAAAAAGGACATTACATCAACAGTAAATAAAGTAACAAGTAACAATTCTAAAACAGTTGAGTCCAGATCAGAAGTAAAAGGACTCAATATTAATTTCGATCCAGATCCAAATTATAATATAATTGATATTGATCCGGTCATCGTTGATTTTCCAGATAAGGAAGCAGAATTTATTGGCGGATATACAGAGATGAATAAATACATCATCCACAATTTGAATCTAAATAAGCTTCATGATATCATTGATATAGATGAAATTCTCATGCATGTCGAATTCATAGTGTCTGAAAATGGTCAAATTATTGACGTAAAACTAAATACGCCTGTTCATACTGAGCTAAAAATACAAATTGAAGAACTGATGAAAGGAATGCCACATTGGACTCCAGCAGAATTGAAGGGAAGAAAAGTAAGCTCAAGAATTTATTTACCGATAAGAATTTATTTTCAATAAAGATTGTTAACAAATTGAATTTTTACCAATGGAAACAATGATTAATCTGATTAGATTCGTTAAGTAAAATTTTTCAATGAAAGCCAAACTATTTTTTTTATTATTTCAAATCCTTTCATTCCAATTTATAGCTCAAATTGACACGGACCAAAGGTCAACAAATAAAACGGATGAAAACCTGTATATCATTAAGAATACCGAGGATATCATTCCTTTTGATAAGCTAAATAAAAATATTAGAAACGTATCCTTTATCGATGGAAAACATCTCATTGGTGAAAAATTGAATTTATTTTACAAGGTCGACACATTTCATGTAGATTCATTTAGGATTGATGATTATAACGCTATTGAAAAGCAAGATTTCAATGACATCTTGATCGTTTCATATGCCCCAAAACCGAATGATTCAATCGAAAACTATATAAAACATCTGCAGTTTCTAAACAGGTCCCATAAAGAATATGTTGTTGTAATTTTATTTGGAGATTCTTCGTACATAGAGCACATACCTATGCAAAATATTGATGCTCTTGTTCATTGCCCTTCATATTCAAAGAAAACCGTCAGTAAATCTGCGCATCTATTATTTGGGGCAATTGGCACAAACAAAAATTTATCTTCAGAACAGACTATACACACTGAGCCAAATGGAAGATTAAGCTTTTCATCTCTTGAAGATGCTCAAATTCCCGTTGAAAGCTTCAAAAAAATAGATGATATTGCACTGAATGGAATTAGAGCAGGAGCTTTTCCAGGGTGTCAAGTATTGGTTGCGGTAAAAGATTCAATCATTTTTAGAAGAAGTTATGGAAATCACACCTACGAAGCCGATTCAAAGAAAGTCTCCAACGATGATGTATATGATATTGCTTCAATCACAAAAATTGCAGCATCTACTATGATGGCGATGTATCTTGAATATCGAAATATGTTAGACATTGACGATACACTTGGTAAATACATAGGTGATTTAACCGGTGATTCTCCCTTTTCAAGAATCAATATTCGTGAAATGTTGGCACATCAATCGGGTTTAAAATCATGGATTCCTTTTTACATCAAAACAATGAGTGAAGGAAAAATCAAAAGTAGTTTATACCGCAATAAACCGGACTCCATTTTCACAATAAAGGTGGCTGAAGACATTTATCTGAAAAATAATTACCCCGATATAATGTATGATCGAATTCTTAGCACGAGTCTTGGTTCTAAAAAATACAAATACTCTGATCTTTGTTATTATTTTACTCAAAAAGTATTTGAGTCCATTCTTAATCAAAAGCAAGAGGATTTTGTCCATGAAATGATCTATGAGCCTCTGGGTTTAAGAAATATTAGATATTTACCTCTAGATCATTTTGATAAAGAAAAAATAGTACCTACCGAACATGATTCATTATATAGAAAACAATTGATACATGGTCATGTTCACGATCCAGGGGCAGCTATGCTTGGCGGTGTTGGTGGTCATGCAGGTGTTTTTAGCAATGCAACAGACCTGGCCAGTATCATGCAAATATTTTTGAAAAATGGAAATTATGCAGGTCAAATTCTTTTTGATGAAAACATCCGAAAAGATTATACACGAAAACAATACGAAAAAAACAGAAGAGGTGCGGGTTTTGACCGACCAAGATCAAATGGAGGCGGAACCTGTGACATTCTGGCGTCGGAAGATAGCTTTGGTCATTCCGGTTTTACTGGAACGCTCGCTTGGGCAGATCCAAAAAATGACATTATCTTTGTATTTCTGTCAAATAGAGTCCATCCTGATCAAGAAAACTGGAAAATTAGAGATATGAATATTCGAACTGATATTCAACATGTAGTATATCAGTCATTAGGAATAGATTAATCTTTAACTCTATTTAAACCCATCATTTTCAATACAAATCTCGGTAGAGCCTTACCTGGTTTTCTCTTTTTTAAATGAATATACCAACCTATTTTTTTTAGGATAGGTACCTTATGTGTTTCAACAAACTCTATCCAAGTACCATCTGGGTCCTCAATGTAAGAGAACCTACCTCCTGCTTCACCCATGTCAAAAGTATCAGAGCTATCAACGGTAAAGGGAAATCCTTTTTCTTCACACTCTTTTTGTAAATCGTCCATCCCCTGAACATCAAAACACAAATGAATAAACCCCCAATCTCCCCAAAACCTATTTTCAAATATTTTCCTGCAATCATTTCGGTCAATTGATTGAATTAGTTCGATACAAGTATCCCCCAATAGAGGCGCAAACGGTCCTTTTCTTGGCTTACTATGTTTCAGCAAAACCCTTCTAAAACGTCCACTTCCAGCATCAAAGCAGCTTAAATCTGAAAAAGAATCCGTCTCATCGAAAACAACTTCATCATAACCTAAAATATCTTTGTACAAAACCATAGATTTATCGATATCCGAAACCCCTATGATAGACCCTGCAACGCCACCACATTTTGATGGATGTCCCGTATTAGAGAACCAATCTGATCCTTCTATAACTTCAAACATGTTACCATTTGGCCCATTAACAAAAAAATGAGGTTTTCCCTCGGGGGATAAGCTTATTTCTGAAATCAAATCCACACCATTATTCTTCATATTTTGATGTGTCGCCTTAACATCTCTTGATTTGATTTTACAGGCAATCATGCCATAATCCCCAAGTTTTATACTGAATTCCGCTTTTTCCGTATCTCTTGAAGTGAATTGCCATATCTCAAAACCTCCTCCTCCATCCATACTCAATGCCAATGTAGCTGTTCTTGAGTGAACCTTTCCTCCGGTATATTTGGTCATTAAAGGCGCCTCTGCGGCCTCTTCAAAAATCTTTACATTAACTCCAAAATTTTTCCTGTACCATGCCCAAGATTTCTCTACATTAGGAACTCCTATTCCCATTTGTTGTATGCCACAAATTATTTTTCCCATCTCTGTTCGTTTATCGAATTGCTTTTTCGTTAAAAATAACATATCCATAGCTAATCTGGAATGCAAAGGGGTCATTTTGTTTAGGAAAGAAATTTACTGTCAACCGAATAGGACCAACTAGGGTATTGTATATCAGCGAAGAAGACATTAAAAAATTAGATTCCGTAAAAAAGCTAGCATTCTGAAGAACCCCGTTTTGACTTTTTGATAATTTTTTGATTGGTTGATACCAATAAGAATCTATTCTTAAATCAATCTTCTTTTTAATTGTAAAAACACAATTGAGTCCTGTACCTAAAAATTGAGGAGATCTATATTGTGGTAAAAAGAAAGTATTCATATCTGGAACAACATCAAAGTAAGGGAATGATAATAATGAAGCTGTATAATTAGCAAATAAAGATTGCGTGGTAAATACTGATTTTAAGTGAATACCTAAATTCATGAACTTATTTTTCAAAAAATATCGCTGAAAATTAGCTTCAAAATTAAACCATCGATGTTCCTTATTGACAGTATCTATGAGAATAGAAGTTGATCCTGGAATGGTACTTTCTCCTCCATCAATAAATCTTATCTTAAAGTGTAGATTCGTTCCCTCATTTGCAAACTGCTTACGATTTAAAGTATTAAACAAAAAATCCCAAGAAACGGAATAACCTGAAAATCGAGTAAAATCGGAAGTATCCTGATTTGTAAATGCATCTGTTTGATAATAATCATCCTCTAATGAAAAATATCTAAAATCAAAATTTGTATAAGAATTGTTAGTTACTGGTAATCGAACTCTAGCTCCACCATACATTTCATTTTGTACTAAAAAAGAAGGCTGAACATCTTCAAAAAATGTAGCAAAACTCTGAAAATAATCCCATCTATTCATCGTAAAGTAAGCGTTTAACGAAACAGGAAAAGTAAAGGGAAAATCTAATTTTAGGTCTGTTTTTACTGAACCATAAAATTTCCCAAAATAAGATTCCGCGTGAAGAGCAGTTGCTAAATACCCTGCATATTGATAAGTCAATCCCAGATATCCAGTGTTTACAGGTCTTGAAGAAAAATGTCCACCTACGTCAATTTTAAATTCATTTGACTTATTTACCTTTAAATCAACTTTATAAGTAGAATCATTTTTAAGAGATAAAGTAGGAAAAACATAGGATATTTCTGGAGCTGACACTAATCTGAAGTAACGTTTTTCAAATACCTTGTTGTTCAATAATTCATTTTTAGAGGCACGAATCATACTCCTATTAACAAATGAAAATTGCGACTTATCCTTAAGAATTGTATTTACCTCAGAAACTTCAATAGGAATGAGTTTTGATCTAAACTCTTTTCGTGAGTTCATCAGATCAACCTGAAGAACTCTTCTTTCGATATAAGGTAAAATGGAGTCCATTTTCTCCATTGCAGTCTGATACCCTTCATTTATTGCCTGATCTATATTTTCAAATTCAAAAGTTGCAATATTTGATCCTGGATTAATAATAAAGCCATTTTTACATGGTAAATTAAAGCTGGTCGGAGTTGTTGTCATACTCATTAAAACACCAAACATATCCCTTTCATCAGGAATCTCTGCATTTTGAGAAACATTACTTCCAATGATATAATCAACCTCAAATGCGTTATACATTACATCAGATGGAAAATTATTATAAAGTCCTCCATCGAAATACATCGTGTCGTTGATGCGTATTGGGTTAAGGTAAAGGGGATATGTCATAGAGGCTCGAACGGCTTCGTTTAAATTGCCTTTTGAAAAAGTAACACTCTTCTTATGAACTACATCTGATGCGACACATCTAAATGGCACAAATAAGCGATCAAAATCTTTTCCATTGGAGGCACTTACCTGACCCATTTTGGTGAGCATTTCAAAATCTAAAAAAGTCGGAGTAATCAAATTTAATGGGATAGATTTTCTTATCACACTATCCTTTGAAATCGAAAAGTTGATAACTGAAGCATTTCTATCAATGTCCCTAAATAAAAAAAGGTTTTTTTCAGGAATTTTACCATTAGCCATAATCAGGAATTCGTTTGACAGAATAAAACCCTCTATTTCCTCAGGTGAATACCCACAAGCATAAAGGGCGCCAATCAAGGCTCCCGCTGAAGTCCCCGAAATAAAATCAATCGGCACCCCGTTCTCCTCAAGCGCCTTAATAACGCCAAGATGAGCCATAGCAGATGCGCCACCACCACTTAAAACAAGGCCAATCTTCTGTTGTCCAAAACCAAATGTGCTAATAAAAAACAGGGAGATTAAGAGGATACTAATTTTCAATTGCTTTCTTTTGTAATATTTTATTACCAAAATTAGATAAAATGAATGGGAACATTAGTGGTTTTGACGAAGAATTGATTATCACGTTAAAATGTTTTTTTGGATTTGAAGAAACGCTAAAAGAGGAACTTTTAGAATATGGTTATGGTAAAATAGAAATACTCAATAGAGCTGTTCAAATACGAGGCACTTGGAAAGATGTATATTATCTAAACTTACATTCAAGATGTAGTATTTCTATATTAGTTGAAATCGCCCGTTTTAGAATTAAAACAGAAAATGATTTATACCAAAGTGCTTCTAAAATAAAATGGTCCAACATTTTTGATGTCAATAAAACCTTTGCTGTTAAAGGTGCTATATATTCTGATATATTTACAAATACACATTATCCATATTTACTAGTAAAGGATGCCATTGTTGATCATTTCAGAGATGAAACCGGTGATCGGCCGAATATTGAAATCAAGCGACCTCAGGTTTTGATTGATGTTTATATCAGAAATAACCAGGTAACTATTTCGGTAAATACCAGTGGGAATCCTTTGTTTCAGCGTGGTTATCGGAATGCGGCAGGAGAAGCACCAATAAATGAAGTCGTTGCCGCATCATTGATTCGAATGTCAGGATGGGATAGAAAAACAAATTTGATGGATCCATTTTGTGGATCAGGGACGATTTTAATTGAAGGAGCCTTGCTCGCTACTGGAATACCATCCAATATTGAAAGACAGCATTATGCGTTCAAAAATTTCAAAAATTTTGACCAAAATTTATGGGATGAAATTTATGGCAAAGCTACTCGTATAGTAAGAAATTTGCCCTGTAAATTCTTAGGCTCGGATATTTCTGATGAAATGGTATTAAAGTCCAGAAGGAACCTAAGAGAATTTAGTTTTGGTAGATTTATTGAAATATCAGGAAAACCATTTAACGAGGTAAGAAAATCCGATGAATCGGTTTTCATCATTTCAAATCCTCCTTATGGCCAAAGATTAGAAATGGAAGAGGAATTATATGCAGAAATCGGCACATGGCTTAAGCACGAAATTAAGGAAGGAACAGCTTGTATTATATCCTCAAGTGAGGAAGGGTTCAAATCCATTGGACTAAAGCACTCCAAAAAAGTAAAAGTTTACAACGGTAATTTAGACTGTAGTTTCCGGAGCTACGAATTATTTGAAGGAAAGAGAAAAGACAGCTTGAATTAATTATTTCCGATTGGACACCTCAACATAATCCCGACTTTCATAACCTGTATAAATTTGTCTAGGACGTCCTATAGGTTCTCCATTCTCAGTCATTTCTTTCCATTGAGCTATCCATCCTGGAAGTCTACCAATGGCAAACATTACAGTAAACATCTCAGTTGGTATTCTTAGCGCCTTATAAATAATCCCAGAATAGAAATCTACATTTGGGTATAAGTTTCTCTCCTTGAAATAATCATCCTCAAGAGCTACTTTCTCCAATTTCTTTGCAATGTCCAGTAAAGGATCATTCACCCCAAGCTTTTCCAAAACTTCATCACAAGATTTTTTGATAATTCGTGCTCTAGGATCAAAGTTTTTATAAACACGGTGGCCAAAGCCCATTAATCTAAAAGGATCATTTTTATCCTTCGCTTTTTCGACCCATTTATCGACATTACCTCCATCAACATGTATTTTTAAAAGCATCTCAATTACTTTTTGATTTGCACCACCATGTAAAGGGCCCCAAAGGGCACAGATACCGGCTGATATTGAAGAATACAAGTTAGCTTGTGAAGAACCCACAATACGTACAGTTGAAGTTGAACAATTTTGCTCATGATCAGCATGTAAAATCAATAACTTATTTAAGGCATCTACAATGACAGGATCAACGTGATAATCCTCCGTGGGCATCGCGAACATCATGTGAAGGAAGTTTTCACAATAATTGAACTCATTTCTTGGATACATAAACGGATGCCTCATCGAATTTTTATAGGACCATGCCGCTAATGTTGGTAATTTGGCTATTAACCGCTGAATGGTCAAATTTACTGCCTCCGAATTTCTATTTGGATTTTGAGATTCTGGATAAAAGGTAGCCAGCGATGAAACCATTGATGAAAGAACACCCATAGGATGCGCCTTCGCAGGATATGCTTCGAAAAATCTTTTCATGTCCTCATGCACCAAAGTATGTCGTTTAATACTTCTTTCAAATAACTGAAATTCAATACTGTTAGGTAATTCACCGTAAATCAAAAGATAAGCTACTTCTGTAAATGAAGCTTTTTCAGCAAGTTGCTCAATGGGATAACCCCTATATCTTAGAATTCCTTTCTCTCCATCTAAAAAAGTAATGGCACTGGTTGTAGCTCCTGTATTTTTATAACCAGGGTCTATTGTAATGTATCCAGTTGAGGCACGTAACTTTGATATGTCAACAGCATTTTCTTTTTCTGAACCTGTTACAACAGGTAAATCGTGTTCTTTTCCTTCTAAAATTATCTTTGCTTTCTCGCTCATTCTTGAAATTAAATTGTCGTTGGATTGATTTCGCCCAAAAGTACAAAATCAAATTTGTATTTTCTAATTCAATTAGGCTTATACGCTCTTCTACAATAAAAGGTTACGATTCTAGAGGTTTTCCTTGATATAATCGAACATCATCTGAAACAAGTGATTTCGAGTATTCCCCCCATAAATACCGTGATTTTTATTAGGGTAGATAAACAAATCAAATTGTTTATTCGCATCAACCATCGCATTGACCATTTCCATAGTGTTTTGATAATGAACATTATCATCAGCGGCACCATGAATTAGAAGATAATTTCCTTTCAATTTATCTACATGATTGATCGGACTGTTATCATCATAACCTGATTGATTCTCTTGAGGGGTCCTCATAAATCTTTCAGTGTAGATATTATCGTAATATCTCCAATTTGTGACAGGAGCTACTGCAATTGCCGTTTTAAATACATCACTGCCTTTGGTTATGGCCAAAGATGCCATAAATCCACCATAGCTCCATCCCATAATACCAATCCTTTTGGAATCTACCCAAGAAAGTTCACCCAATTTTATGGCAGCATTTATGATATCTTCAACTTCAAGTTTTCCAAGCTCAAGATATGTTGATTTTTTAAATTTCGCTCCTCGATACATGGTGCCTCTAGGGTCAATTGTAAAAACAATGTATCCTTCTTGAGCCAGCAATTGGTGGTACATATAATCCCCAGCATCGTAAGCATCAAGAACCTCATTGTGTCCCGGCCCACCATAAACATTAAAATATACAGGGTATTTTTTTGTAGAATCAAAATCGTGGGGTAAAATCATTTGAGTATTTAATTCTACATATCCCAAATCCATAGAAGAAAATACCTTATTACTGATTGGATATCCCTTTAGCTTATCGGATAAAGCCCAGTTATCCTCTAATTCTGTAACCAAAGTTCCATCACTCTTATTTAATGAAATTTTTGGAGGTGTATTGGCATTAGAATAAGTATGAATAAAGTATTTCATGCCATTTAAAAATTCAGCATCATTATACCCTTTTTCTTTTGTCAATTCTTTTTTACCAGAACCATCAACATTTATTGCGTATATAGATTTTTGAGTTGAGTGAGGTTCACAAGAGGAATAATAAATGGTATTGGACTCTTTATCCAATCCCAAAAATTCAATAACATCCCATTCACCATTTGTTATTTTCTCTTGCTCACCAGAAAAATTTAGCCTGTATATATGATTGTACCCATCCTTTTCACTTGTTCTCAGTAGAGATTCTCCATCATTTAAAAAAATGAGATTATCATCAACATCGATATAGGTATCCGAGGTTTCCTCGTAAATCACTTTGGATTTTGATATCCCGTTGGAACAGTCAATCAAATTATATTTTAGACTGTTTTGGTGCCTATTCATTGTTTGTAAAATCAACTTATTTTCCTTTTCTGACCATTTAATTCTTGGGATATATTCATATTCACCAAGTTCGATTGAATTGATTTTACATTTCTTTTTTAGGTCAATAAGATGAGCAGATACAATACTATTATCTTCACCTGCCTTTGGATATTTAAACTTATAAGAGTCCGGATAAAGATCAATGTAGTATGTCATTCGGAACTGCTTTACGTTTTTCTCATTGAACTTT
Source organism: Flavobacteriales bacterium (assembly GCA_003331365.1). Taxonomy (GTDB): domain Bacteria; phylum Bacteroidota; class Bacteroidia; order Flavobacteriales_D; family Crocinitomicaceae; genus UBA952. Next base: position 20,082 of record QOQC01000011.1, read on the forward strand.
AAAAAAGCAATATATTTACTATCAGGTGACCAGTCATAGGCTTTTGTTATGGCGTATTCCTCTTCGTAAACCCAGTCTGATGTTCCATTGATGATTTTATTTTTTTTCCCGTCATAAGTGAGCTGCTTTACCTTGTTCCCGGACAAATCCTTGATATAAATATTGTTCTTGTGGATATATGAAACATACATGCCATCAGGAGAATATTCGGCTAAGGTCTGAGGCTGATGCTCAGAATCTAATGATTCCAATTTCTTGGTTTCTCGGTCATATAAATAATACTCAGCAGTGTAGCTATATCGATACTTGGATGATACATTGGTTAAAAATAAAATTTTAGATTCATCTGCATTAAACTCAAAAGAACCATATTCAAAGCCTTCAGGAGGAGTAAATATAATTTCAATATTTTCGGGGGCTTTTTCTTTCTCCATGTCAGCAATCTTATACTTTATGATTGCATTATCATTAGTTCGTAGTACACAAGAAACCCCATCGGATAAGGCATTTATAGATGGTGCATATTTTGGGTAAAATTCATAATTTTTCCAAATCTTTTCTATTGTGATTTCTTGTGACAAGGATGTCAAACTGTAAAAACATATGAAAATCAGTAATGATATTTTGTACATATTCAATAATTTTTCGTGAAAATAACTAAGTTAAATCTGGAAATCAATTAAATGCATCACATTGTTAATGGGAAGATAATTTTGAATTGTTAAAAACACAACATTCACCAAATGAATATGAATTATTTTTACGTATTTTTGCCTCTCTAAAACAACGTACTTAAGTTAAAACGAAATACTATGAAAAAAATTCTACTACTAGCTACCTTATTAATATCAATTCCCAGTTTTGCCCAGGAGTGTGGTGATTTGTTTATCTCTGAATATGTTGAGGGGTGGTCAAACAACAAAGCATTGGAAATTTACAACCCAACTTCAGCTGCTGTTGATTTAAGTGAATATATGGTTATCCGATATTCCAATGGAGCCACTAGTGCGAGTGCCGCAAACGCCATTCAACTTACCGGAACAGTTGATGCCTATGACGTTCATGTAGGAGTAATAGAAAAACTTGATCCAAACGGTACGGGTCAAGAAGCACCTGTATGGGACTCGCTTCAAGCTAGAGCTGACGCATTTTATTGTCCAGAATACAATACATCCAATGCATGGTATTTTAATGGCAATGATGCCGTGGTCTTGGCTATGGGTTCTGTTAATGATATTCCAAATGCGATTGTTGTGGATATCTTTGGTAAAATAGGTGAAGATCCTGGTGATGGATGGACCTCAGAATTCCCTTACACAGGTGGAGGGTCGCTTGTAACAAAGGACCACTCTATGTTACGAAAAGCGTCCATTAAAAATGGGGAAACAAATCCCGTTATTTCGTTTTTTGATCCCCTTTTGGAATATGATTCTATTCCAGCTGTTGTTGTTCGTTTGGATGAAAATGGAGATACACTTTTTAGTACAAATGGAAATCCACTTTTAGATGGAAATTGGTTTACCTTAGGTACACACGATTGTGAATGTAATCCGGCAAATATAAGTGAGCTTAATGAGAACAAAATTGAAATTTATCCAAATCCTACAACAGGATTTTTCACACTTTCAAATATTTCGGAGGTTAAAAACATTGAAATCAGAAATGCTTTAGGTCAGAAAATATATGCTAAAGAAAACAACCAAAATACAAAATCGATTCATTTGAATGAACCAAAAGGCTTATACTTTATTCGCCTTAAGGGTTATAATGAATCTGTTATCATGAGGAAAATAATCATAAGATAGTCGTTCATTATTGGCATCAAATTGAACTCATGAGGTATTTATTAGCGTTACTTTTACTTACTATTTACGTTCATAGCTTTGCTCAAAACGCTACCCTTTCTGGAAAGATAATTGACAATTATACGGAGCAAGAAGTTGTAGGAGCGAAAATCACTCTTCAATCAAAATCCAAATTGTACAGGGCATTATCCGATCCAAATGGGAACTATTCAATTGATAATTTGGTTCCAGATACGTATTCAGGGTTTGTAACTATGCTGTCTTTTGATACCTTGTTTTTTTCTGTTGAATTAAATCAAGGTGCCAATACACTAAACCATACCTTGGGAGGAAGCCAGGAGTTGGAAGAAGTTAAAGTAATCGGAAATCTGGTAGTGGATAGAAAAACACCTGTAGCAGTAACAAGGATTTCAACTCAACAAATTAATGAAGAACTTGGATCAAGAGACCTTCCTATGATTTTAAACTCCTCTCCTGGGGTTTATGCTACGCAACAAGGTGGAGGTGATGGAGATGCTAGGATTACGATTCGTGGTTTCAGCCAAAGAAATGTGGGCGTCATGATTGATGGTGTACCCGTTAATGACATGGAAAATGGCTGGGTATATTGGTCAAACTGGTTTGGATTAGATGCCATTACAGGCCAAATACAGCTTCAAAGAGGGCTAGGTGCAACTAAACTTGCCATGCCTTCGGTTGGAGGAACAATGAATATCATTACTCAGGCTACAGGAGGTAAAAAAATGATAAAGGTGGGACAAGAATATGGCTCAGGTGAATTCTTGAGAACATCTTTATCTTATAAATCAGGCACCCTAAAAAATGGTTGGGGCGTTTTGTTTTCAGGTTCCTATAAACAAGGAAATGGTTGGGTAGATGGTCTCAACACACTTGGTGCATTTTACTATTTAAAAATTCAGAAAAAAATCAACAACCATATCATTTCATTAAGTGGATTTGGAGCACCACAGCGCCATGGTCAGCGTTCATACAATCAACCAATAGCATATTGGGACTCCGAATTTGCAAATAGTCTTGGTGTTCCTATTTACGATACCATGTCGAATATTGATTACGGCAGGAGATATAACCAGCACTGGGGATACTATACGGATAGTGCCACAGGAAATAGGTCAATAATTAATGAAAGAATGAACTTCTATCACAAACCACAGATTACTTTAAAAGACTTTTGGAAAGTGAATGAGAAGCTGTCATGGTCAAATATTGCATATTTATCTGTTGGTACCGGAGGAGGAGTAAGAGCGAGAAATACGGGTGCAATTATTAGAGACTCATTAGGTCAAATTGATTGGAATGAAATTGAATACAATAACAGATACAAAACATTATTTGGACAAGTATATTCCACTGCTGATCCCTTATATGACTCCGTTTTATTCAAATCATCACAAGTTTTAACAGCTGCCATGAATAATCATTTTTGGCTAGGTGGTTTATCTCAATTTGATTTTCAAGCGAATGATTATTTAATGATTTCCGGTGGTGTAGATTATAGATATTATAAGGGAGAACATTACAGGGTTGTCACTGATCTTTTAGGGGGTGATTATTGGGTAAATGACGCCGATCAAAATAGTTCAAACCCAATGAAGGTTGTAGGAGATAAGGTTGGGTGGTATGACTATCATAACCACAGAGATGGGTTTGTTCAGTGGGCAGGTGGTTTTGGACAAGTTGAGTATTCAAAGGGAAGATGGACTGCTTTCGCAAATGTATCTGGAGTTGCGAATGGATATAAGGGAGTTGATTATTTCATGAAAAAAGAACTTTTTCTGGGGGATACAACGCTATTCATCGGCGCAGGGGATACAATCGAATACAACGGAATTATGTATGACCAAAGTTCAGACGGTTTGACTTATAATCAAACTCCGTGGAAATGGATTGGTGGTTTTACGATTAAAGCAGGTGCCAATTATAATTTAACTGAAAAATCAAACCTTTTTGTTAATCTCGGATGGTTAAATAGGACGCCGCAGTTTAGTAATGTCATTGACAACAATACAAATACTTTTTTTGAAGAAATTTTAAATGAGAAAATATATGCTACAGAGGTAGGCTATGGATATAGATCAAAACAATTTAGCATGAACATCAATACCTATTTCACCTATTGGGAAAACAAACCTTTCCCCTATGGTGTATCAGTTCCTGACCCACAAGATCCAACTGTTTTTGTCCGAGCCAATGTAAATGGAATGGATGCATTACATGTGGGAGGAGAGTTGGATTTTGCCTATTATATCAATCGAAAAATTAATTTCGAAGGTATGATTTCATATGGAGATTGGACATGGCAATCTGCAGAAACAATTGATGTGCTGGGCACACAGTTTACTTTTGATGCGAAAGATGTTCACGTTGGAGATGCGGCACAAGCTGTTTATGCATTAAGTATGAGGTATGAATTCATTAAAAATGCTTATTTCAAAATTCGTTATACCTATTTCTCAAAAAATTACAGCAATTTTGATCCTTTCAGTTTGACAGGAGATAATGGAGGGACTGAATCATGGAGATTGCCTGATTACGGACTTATGAGTGCACATGCAGGATATCGAATTTATTTAAGTAACTCGATCTTATTTTTCAAGGCGAATGTTTTTAATGCATTGAATTCATTCTACATTTCGGATGCTAGAAATAACCAAAACGGGTCTTCTTTTGATGCCTCATCTGCAGGAGTATTCATTGGTCAAGGTATACGCTTTAATTTTTCACTAGGTTTTCAATTTTAACAATTATGAATAAAATATTATCAATAATCTCATTTTTAAGTATGACCATCGCCATCAATGGTCAAACCATTGCAGATGCAAGAAACCAAGCTATTGGACAAACGGTAACGATTACGGGAGTTGCCACAAATGGTCCAGAATTAGGACCCATTAGATATATACAAGATGGTACCGCTGGCCTACCCGCTTATGGAAGTAACCTTTCATCTATTCAAAGAGGAGATTCGGTAACAGCAACAGGGGTGTTATTTGAATTTAGTGGATTGTTGGAGCTTTCTCCAACTACCAGTTATTCGATCTTGGGACAAGGTACGCTACCTCAGCCTCTTCTCATTCCGATAACAAGTGCTAATGAATCTTTAGAGGGCCAATTGGTACAAATTGACAATGTTACATTTGTACAAAGTGGTGTTTTTGCAAATGGAAGTAGCACTGTTCAAATTACTGATGGTTCAAATACTTTAGACGTACGTATCAATGGATCTACTGATATAGACGGAACGGCAGTTCCAACAGGACCTGTTTCCATTGTTGCTCTTTTAGGTCAATTTAACGCAAATCACCAGCTTATTCCAAGAGACCTTAATGACATTTCCCCTTACGTTGCTCCTGCCAGAGAAATCAACATAAAGCTGGGAGGAAATAATGTATTAAATAATGAAACCTATGTTGTTGGAAATACACCATCTACGGTTTTGACTGTTGAGAATACAGGTTCAGAGGATTTAACAATAAGCAGTGTTTCTTTTTCTGGAACCAATTCTGGTGATTTTACTACAGACCTAAATCCCACCGTGATAGGTCCGTTATCAAGTCAAAATTTTAGTCTGAATTATGCGGCTTCGACTATTGGGTCGGTATCAGCAAACTTAACAATAGGAAATGATGATGACGATGAAAATCCATATACTATCAACTTAGAAGCAGTGGGAACTGATAATCTGGCGACCGAACCAACATCTAATCCAAGCGCATTGAACTTTACGAATGTGAAACCATATACCTTATCAGGTGAATATTCAGGTGCTGTAAATGCCGAACAATACCTTGTTCTTTGGAAAAATGGGTCTCCGATCACAGAAAGTCCTGTTGATGCAACATCTTACTTGAGAGGTGATTACATCGGAGATGCAAAAGTGGCCTATGTAGGGAGTGGGACATCTTTTACCCCAAGAGGAATCATAGCCAATCAGAATTATTATTTTAAAATATTTGCCTTTAATGGTTCGGATGATTTCGAAAACTACAAACAAGATAATCCGACTGAAGGTCAAGTATCATCATTAGGGTCACAAATAGGGAATTATTACGATGGTATTTCCTCATCAAGTCCTTCACTGGTTTCTGACCTTACCGATTTAATTAACCCCCATAATTACATCTCCTATTTTCTATACAAAACAACTGTAATGAGCCAATTTGAGGTAAAAGATACTTTGAACGGTCAGTCCTATGTTACCTGTTGCTACTCAGGAGAAAATAAAGTTTTTAATGACCCATTTGATTGGTCTGATAATGACTTTTCCCGAGAACACACCTATGCGCATTCTTGGATGCCTACTTTCCCTTGTAACAATCCTGAACAAGAGGAGTATGCTGATCAGCATAACCTTTATCCTGCGAACTTACCAAATGCAAATACACCGAGAAGTAATCTTCCTTTAGAAGACATAACAGGATCTACTGTGTTCACCTATTTGGAGGGAAGTGTAGGTTACAATGATAATAATCAATTGGTATATGAACCACGTGAATCTCATAAAGGAAATGCTGCAAGAGCCATTATGTATATGGCCACTTGTTATAATGGGATTAACGGGTCGAATTGGTCGATACCAAGCAATCAAGGTCCGGTTACCTTAAGAAACTGGCATTTCAATGATTTACCAGACAACTATGAAATTGCAAGACATGAATTCATCTATAACCTACAAGGAAATAGAAACCCCTTTATTGACTCTGTTGACTTTGCTTGCTTCATTGATTTTCAACAAATGACCTATGACAATGATTTGTGTGAAAACCTTGGTTTACTAGAAATTATGGAAAATAATTTTTCAGTATTCCCAATTCCTGCTAAGCATGAAATATACGCTCAAATTAATGGATTAAATATCTCCTCTTTCAAGCTGACAAATACAATCGGTAAAATATTGATGGAGGAATCCAATTTAAATGCCCCAGTGCTTAAAATTAATAGTACCAACATATCCAAAGGGACATATATATTGTCGGTTTCAACAGAAAAAGGGTCCTTAGAAAAAAAGATAATCATTGAATAACCCTTACGGTTACATATTATTGATTTTCATTAGTGCAGGCCTACCAGCTTGCACTAATTCGTTATACGTAAAAACAGGACCGCAGATCAATATATCTAAATCAATATTGGAAGCAGAAAATATTGACAGTATCATTCGTCCATACCGAAATGAGTTGGCAGAAAAAATGAATGTGGAAGTCGCAAAGTCTGAGGTGAATTTTATTGTTCAACGTCCTTCTTCGAATCTGATGAACTGGATGGCAGATGCCGTATTTACAAACCAGACAAAAAATGTAAAGTTATCTTACCCCACTTTTTGCCTTTTAAATACCGGAGGAATCAGATCAAGTTTAGGTATTGGCAAAGTCTCATTAGGAGACTTATACAAGTTAATGCCTTTTGATAATAGTATCGTTTGGATCCGCCTTCCAATTTCCACCTTAGAATCTATTGAATCATATATCGCTAAATCGGGAGGTGAGCCCATATCGAACATAAGTATTGTAGAAAATCACATTCAATTTAACGGTTTTGATCGATCTCAAACAACTGAATTTTGGGTAATTACTTCTGACTATTTATATAATGGAGGAGATCATATGGATTTTTTTCAAGAAGGATTAGAAATCATTGAAACGAATACATTAATAAGAGATGCAATAATTGAGGAGGCGAAGAATCAAGTCATTTTGAATAATGATGAAAAAAGTAGAATCAAATGAAAAGAAGAGACTTTTTTCAACAATTTATGCTTGGTTCTGGTGGAATCATTCTTACACCATCCATAATGGCTCAAACAGGTCAAAGTAAAGCGAAAAAGCTAACCATTTTACATACGAACGATACCCACTCTAACATTGACCCGTTTCCTGATAATCATTCAAAGTTTCCTGGAATGGGAGGCGTTGCAAAAAGGTGTAAAATTATCGAGCAAATCAGGAGAGAAGAGGAAAATGTCATCTTATTAGATGCTGGAGATATTTTCCAAGGCACACCCTACTTTAATACCTTTAATGGTCATCTTGAAATGAAGTTGATGAGTGAGATGGGATATGATGCCAGCACCATGGGTAATCATGACTTTGACATTGGTTTAGAAGGTTTTAAGCTTGCTAAAAAACATGCGAATTTCCCGTTCCTATGTTCAAACTATGACTTCTCAAATACGATTCTTAAAAATGAAACAAAACCGTATCATATTTTCAATAGAGGGGGTATTAAAATCGGGGTTTTTGGCATTGGTGTTGAATTGAATGGCTTGGTTTCAAAAATGAATTATGGTGATACCATTTACAGCGACCCCGTAGAAGCTGCAAACAAAACAGCAAAAATATTAACCGAAAATGGTTGTGATTTAATCGTTTGTTTATCGCATTTGGGATATTCATATGATAGCCGTGAAAAAGTTTCGGATCTTATATTGGCAAACAGTACAGAAAACATTCATATTATTATCGGCGGACATACCCATACTTTTTTGGAAAAACCAAGCATAGAAAAAAACTTAAAAGGTAAACCCGTTTTAATTAATCAAGTAGGATGGGCTGGCATCCAGCTTGGAAGAATAGATGTTGATATTAGCCGAAAAATTAAACAAAGAGGCAATATCGAAATTGTGTAGTTCTTTAAATGAATGAAATACCATTGTTGTGAAATTCTCATAAAGGACGAAAAAGTATTTTCCTACTATGATGCTAAGTTTAACCAAATAGCTAATTCTGGAAATCCCTTTTCTAATCCAATTAATGCCCCAAGTAATATGAGTGAGGGAGCTGTGGGAGTTTGGGCGGTATACAGTCCAATTTACGATACTTTATACTGTTATCCATAAAGTAAAATTCAGGATTTCACTTATCTTTGCGACCAAATTCAACTTATGCGATTAAACGAAGTACGCGTGCGTTTTGCTCCTTCCCCAACTGGCCCATTGCATATGGGAGGAGTACGAACAGCGTTATACAATTATTTGTTTGCTAAAAAACACAAAGGAACTTTTATTATTCGAATTGAAGACACAGATCAAACGAGATTTGTTCCAGGTGCTCAAGAATATATTCTAGACTCATTGAAATGGTGTGGAATTAGCCCAGAAGAGGGTCCTGGAATTGGAGGGGATTATGGCCCATATATTCAGTCACAAAGAAAATCCAGCTATCGTGAATTTGCTAATCAACTTATCGAGAATGAGAAAGCATATTATGCATTTGATAGTTCTGAAGATTTAGATCGCATGAGAGCCGAGGCTAAAAAGATGGGAATGCCAAACTGGCAATATAATGGTGTGAGTAGAATGAATATGAAAAATTCTCTTACTCTGCCTACATCTGAGGTTAATCGACTATTGGAGGAAGGTGTCCCTTACGTCATTAGAATGAAAATGCCGAGGAATGAAGAGATTCGATTTGAGGACGCCATTAGAGGATGGGTCGTAGTTAATACAAATAATCTTGATGATAAGGTTTTATTTAAAAGTGATGGAATGCCAACCTATCATTTGGCTAATATCGTAGATGATCATGCCATGAAAATAAGTCATGTAATCCGTGGAGAGGAATGGTTACCCTCTGCCCCACTTCATGTCCTTCTATATGATGCATTTGAATGGCAAAGACCAACCTTTGCTCATCTCCCATTACTTTTAAAACCAGACGGTAATGGAAAGTTATCTAAAAGAGATGGAGATCGACTTGGCTTTCCTGTTTTCCCTATTGATTGGACAACTAAGGAAGGAGAATTGTATTCTGGATATCGTGAAAAGGGGTATTTACCAGACGCTTTTATAAATATGCTGGCATTTCTAGGCTGGAATCCAGGAACTGAAAAAGAAATTTTCTCTTTGGAAGAATTGGTTGAAGCATTTTCGCTCGAAAGAGTTTCAAAAGCTGGTGCAAAATTTGACCCTGAAAAAACAAAATGGTTTCAACAACAATATTTAAGAAGCACTTCTGATAGTCATTTGGCTGAGATTATTTCTGAATCATCTGAAATTAATATCTCCAAAGAAAAACTTGAAACGATTTGTGCCCTAATGAAAGAAAGAGCTACTTTTCCTAAAGATATTTTAGAAGATGGCAGCTATCTTGTCAATGCTCCAAGTTCTTATGACGAAAAAATGATTTCAAAAAAGTGGAAATCAAATACTCATGAAATCATGTCGGATTGGAAAATGATTTTGGATCAATTGGAGTCATTTGATGCAGATACCATTGAATCAAGTTTTAAGCAATTTTTAAGCTCAAATGAACTTGGTTTTGGTGCGGTATTATTACCATTTAGAATTCTAGTTACTGGTGTTGGTGCGGGTCCGGGAATGTTTGATATTGCATCATATTTAGGAAAAGATGAGGTGCTTTCGAGAATGAATAAAGGGTTAAATTATATTGCCGGAATAAAGAATGAAGCATAAAATTACAGTTGAAGGAATTAAACTCTATGCCTTTCATGGCTGCCTTGAAGAAGAGGAAAAGATTGGAGGAAATTATATCGTTGATGTTTTTATAGAAACTGATTTTACTGAGGCTGCCCAAGATGATGAGTTGAATCAAACTGTTGATTATGTTTGGGTTAATCAGGTTGTAAAAGAGGAGATGTCAATTAGATCTAAACTTATTGAAAGTGTTGGTCAGCGAATCATTAACAGTTTGAAAAGTAAGAATCTCAATGCAAAATTTAAGGTAGTCATCAGAAAACTGAGTCCACCAATAAATGGAGATGTTGACTCTGTCTCAATATCTATTGGAGAATTTTAGAAGGGTTTTTCTTATTATTAAGAGCGTGAATATAATTCAAGCCCGCTTCTAATCCGGTTCGATAATCCAGTTCAATATTTTTTACTGAATTAGTAAATATATTAGAGTTTAAAACAACCTCAGGGGCGATTTGGTCAATCTTTATATGACTAGGTAAAGTGTCTATATAATCTATTGACTCCTTAATTTTAATCTGGAAATTTTCAACATCCGATTTTATCTTTTCATTGGCCCGAAGAAATTTCGAGGCGAAATATTCTGGTCGTAATAAACTTGGTTTAAAATTGTGATGAGTCGTTCTTACCAATACGATATCCGTAGCTCCATTATCAACTGCCCATTTAATCGGTATTGGATCTGAAATTCCTCCATCAGAATAATGAATATCATTAACAAGATGCTTTCCTTTCGTTAGCATGGGTACTGTGCTTGCCGCAATTGTCATATCCACCCAGTTTTCCATCGTCGGTTGGTGATACTCAGTGGAGCCATCACTACTATTTGTGAGCACGATGTAATATTCCTTTCCTTGAAGTTCATTAAAAGCTGTGTCAAAATCAAATGGGAATTCTTTATAAGCGATGTCATAAAAGAAATCGAGGTTCATAAGCCCATCGGAAAATGCTTTTGTATACTTGACAAATCGATCATCCTGACAAAGGGTGCGCATGCACTGATAAAAATATCCATATTTTTTGCTCAAAAAGTATGAAATAGCAATACAACCTCCCGAAACTCCTATATATGAATTAAACGGATTATGTGCTTGCATTTGAAAAGCATCCATAACACCAGCAGAAAATGAGGTTTTAAAACCTCCTCCCTCAAGAATTAATACTTTTTTATTTTCAAACATCAAATGAATGATTTTACGTTAAATTTAATGTAAAAAAAGTGCTTTTGAAAATTTAAGTCTTCTTTAGAAAAGCTTTGAGTTTTTCAAACGCTCTGGCACGATGGCTATATTGATTTTTCTGCGCTGTTGACATTTGCGCAAAAGTGATATCCAATCCTTTGGGTTTAAATATGGGATCGTAACCAAACCCATAATCTCCAATTTTTCTATCTATAATTTCCCCTTCAACAATACCTTCAAACTGATGAATGCCCTCTTTTGTTTTGTATGTAATTACCGTTCGAAACCTTGCTATTCTATTGTTGATGCCTTCTAGCTTATTGAGCAATAAATCCATGTTTTTCTGTGCATTTTTATCCTCACCAGCGTACCTCGCCGAATATACACCGGGCTCTCCTCCTAATGACTCTACCTCAAGACCAGTATCATCAGCAAAACATGGAAGATTAAAATAATCATAAACCACATCTGCTTTAATTTTTGAATTTCCCTCTAAACTATCGGCAGTCTCAGGGATATCATGATGATAGGAGAGGTCTGCTAATGATAATAATTCAAAACCATCTCCAAGGAGTTGTTGAATTTCTGCTGTCTTATTAGCATTATGTGTTGCAAAAATTAGCTTCATTTAGACCCAATAACTTTGTTTATGACTTCTAAATATACTGGTTCATTTGCCTTAATTGAATATAAAGCTTCTACACGTTCTCTGGCTTTTATTCCATGGGCTTTCCTCAAATCTGGATTTAAAATATAATTTTCTAAGGCCTTTTTCCAATCTGCATCAGTATTCACTAAAGTTCCGGATACACCATCCTCAATAACTCTATGATTCGCTCCAATTGCTGTTGCAATCGTTGGTATTCCCAAAGCCATGTACTGCAGTGCCTTTAACCCACTTTTACCTAAAACCCATTCTTCATTTGGTAAAGGGTAAATACCAATATCAATTCTTTGAAGGTCAATAACCTCAGTTTTTTCGACCCATTTAATGGCTTCACAATCTAATCCTTCGATATTAAAGGTTGGATCACCAATTACCAATAGCCTAACCTTGTGCTTTTTCGAGATATTTAGTAATACTTCCTCCAACAAGTAAACGTACTTTGAGGTTGAGTGACTTCCACTCCATCCAATTGTCAAAGTATTTTTATTGTCATAAGTATTCACGGGAACATAGGTTTCCGTATTTATAGTTGAAGAAATATCCGTAGTATTTGGATTTAATTTTCGAACGAATGAATCTAAATGAGGAGTACAAGTAATAACGTGTTTTGCACTACGCATCATGTAAATAGGTTTTTTTCTCCCTTTCAAAATCGCTAAAAACGAATTTGCATCACTCTTATGATCTTTATGATAAACCAAATCATCTATATCATATAATACGTTTTTAGATATGAAACAGTAAATCCTTTCAAAAAAAGTAGTCCCAAATGGTGTTACCCAAAGAAAGATATAAGAAAGGTCATATTTTCTTAAGGTAAACAACAAGTTTATCCTTCTAAGGTAACCATATATCGTCCAAAATATTTTTTCGATATAATGTCCCTTTTTGTAGACAATGGCCCAAAACCGATCTGTCATAAATGGTTTAATCTTAACTTTAAAACCATTTTTTTCCCAATTTTCGATGTATTGTTCATATTTCAACCTTTGACCTGGTGCAACATCCTTTGGGTGTGGACAAATAATTACGATTCTTTTCATAAGTATTCTTATTTTCTACCTATTACATGCCAATATGGTTGCTTCTCAGAAAATGTAATATCTTTCAAACCTGACTTTCTCATCATTTCCTCAATTTGAGCTTTAGAAAATCTTTGCTCTAATGGTGTTCCGAATCTATCTAAAGCATCATTTCTAATAACATTAAATGATTTATTTGAATAATAAGATAATGGGATCTTACTTCCCCATTTTCTCCCAAAAAGAAGTTTTACCAATTTTGATAAATAAATAAATGGCATATATACCAAGATGGCAATTATATCACAAGTACTCTTTTTTAGAAATGAAGGGAGCTTTGAAATAAAGTAACGAAAGAAGCTTGAAGCGTAAAAAATCATTTTGTAGGCTACAGACCTATTGTCCAAGGCATAATATAGATAAATCAAACAATGGCCCTCTTTTTTCACTTTTTTTACAATAGAATTAAGTGCCTTTTGAGTATCTGGTATATGGTGTAGTACACCTAAACTTATTACCAAATCAAATGTATTATCCTCATAAGGAATATTTTCCACAGAGGCTTTAATAAGATGAATATTGGGAATATCATTTGTTAAATTGGCCGCCGAATAAATTGCTTTACTCGGATCCATTGCATAGATATTAGAAACTTTTGAGGATAAATAAACAGACCATCTGCCTGTACCACAACCCACGTCTAAAACCGTTGCATCTTTATTAAATTTTGAAAAGTCAATAATATCGAAATACTCATTACCAATCTTCTCAATTTCACCGGAATCAAAATAATTGAACTTTGACCATTCTTCTCCGAATGAATCAACAGTAACCTGATCAAGGTTATCATCCTCTGAATCGAAAACAAATACCTCTTTTTTATTGTCTAATTGAACAACCTTATTTGGATTGGTACTAAACTTTAACATATCTTCTCGTATATCTTATGATAGGATTCAATCCCCTTCGCTAAGGAAAAATAATCATGTGCATTGCAAGATAATTTCTGTTTAACAAATCTCTTTTCTAACACTTCATCTATATTATACTGATTGAAGCTAGAAACTACAATCCCCGAATGATACTTATCAACAATTGCATCAACATCCCCTACTCCACTATTACAAATTATAGGAATACCCATTCCCATCAATTCTCCTTGCTTTGTTGGTGAGGATGATTTTTTACTATAACATGGAAGTATGAAAAATATCGATAAGTTCCAATTACGAGTTTTAACAGGAATTTCCATACGGTCACTTTCTTCCACAAGAATATTGTTAGATTCAATTCCCAATTTTTTACATTCGTTGTAAATTATTTGAGGATTATCCTTTGTTAAAAAATGGAATATTGCTTCGGGGACTCTTTCTTTAATTTTAGAATAAATGAGAAGCATTTCTTTCAGCATGTACCAAGTTCCGAGAGAACCTAAATACCCTAATGTGAATACCTTCGAGTCCCTTTCCACGGGCTTAAACAAATTTAGGTCCGCACAACATGGTATCACCTCTAGCCTATTCTTTAAACCATTAACACCTTTCCATTTTAGCATTTCCTCTTTTCCTGAAAAAGTTAAGGAAACAGTGTAATCAGCATTATTTAAAAATTGAAGCTCTTTCCTTTTAAAATAATTATATACCCATTTATAAATTGGATTTTTTAAATCCCAAAGCTTTCCATCAACTCTTTCATCAGCCCAAAACCCTCTCATGTCAAAAAGAAAACTGATGCCAAATTTTATCTTCATCGAATTACCAATCAAGGAAGAAAGATAACTTCTGCAATGTACGATGCTAAAATTATATTTGCGATGCAAGTCATATGATTTTCGTTTCATCTTGCGTACATCCCAAATAGTCGAAAGCAAAGGAGGCCGCTTGGTATA
>QOQC01000012.1 GCA_003331365.1 Flavobacteriales bacterium
AGAATCACGAACCTCATCACCTATTTTAATTCCAAGAGATAAAGAATACATGCACCATATTGACGTGACAAACTTGTATCCTTGTGCTGAAGGTGCAGGATATGCGGGGGGCATTGTCTCAGCAGCTATAGATGGGATGAACTGTATGATTAAATTGGTGCAAAAAGAGGCGAATTAAATTAATTTCGAAGACCTGATAAAAGTCATATTTCTTTAAAAAACCTTGCGATATTTTTGAGCCATGAAAAAATGGCTTCACTTAATTATATTGCTACCTCTAACAATTGTTGGACAAAGCTATCAAACTTTTGATAACGGAACATCAAGCTATAATTGGCATCCCTTTTATGGCTTATATGATTATTCACAGAACATGTACATCTATAATCAGAATGATTTAGGCAGCAATGGAAAAGAAATGTTTGAATTGTCCTTTGAACTATTTGGTTATGGTCAAAACTATGCATTTAATGGCATTACCATCAAGCTAGCGCATACTACTGACAGTATTTTTAAGTCAGATGCAACTGTAAACTTAAGTAACATTAATTATACTGACCTTACAACGTGTGTAGAATTGTATAATCTGACAATCAGCTCAAATGGATGGATCAGAATACCTTTTACTTCCACTTTTTATTATAACGGAGTGGATAATCTTCTTGTAATCATCGAAAATCATGACGGAGAATGGGATTCAGGTTTTGGATCAGCGTATTGTGACTATAAAAACCAATATGTAAGTTGGTATACATTTTCAGATAATTCTTATCCTACCGGAACAGGTACGAGAGATAAATTCATTCCAAATATTCAATTTGGTTATTTTGATTTCAATCCTCTACCCATAACCTTATATTCTTTTGATGCACAAATCGTTCAGGGTGGTTTAAAACCTTCGGTTCAATTGAATTGGTCAACTGCTTCAGAAAGAAACAACCATTACTTTACCATTTGGAGGTCTATAGATGGTATTGATTGGAATGCCATTGAAAATATTGCTGGTGCTGAAAATTCCACAGAACTTTTGAGCTATGAATTCTTGGATCAAAACGTTCCCGTATCGGCATTTCACAAAGGCATCATTTATTATAAATTATCCCAATCAGATTACGATGGCACCACTGAATTCTTTGACATTATTGGAGTAGAATTACCAATTAAAGAAAATTATCAAAAAAAAATAATCAATATTCTTGGTCAGGATATTAAAAAACACGAGAAAGGCTTAATTTTCGAAGTTGATAACTTTGGCCTGGTCCGTAAAAAGTATAAAAATTAGGACTATAAAATCGATTGCCTTAAGGATACAAATTCAATAAGCTTTACTAAAATTAAAATTACCCTATTTTTGTATCATGAAAAGGGTTGTAGTCGGTTTATCCGGAGGCGTTGATTCTAGCGTCGCGGCACATCTACTCGTTGAACAAGGGTATGAGGTCATAGGAATGTTCATGAAAAATTGGCATGATGAATCCGTTACGATATCTGATGAATGTCCATGGATTGACGATTCCAATGATGCCCTACTCGTTGCCGATAAATTGGGAATTCCTTTTCAGGTTATCGATCTCAGTAAAGAATATAAAGAGCGTATTGTAAACTATATGTTTGCCGAATATGAAGCAGGTCGAACTCCAAATCCAGACGTATTGTGCAATAGGGAAATTAAATTTGACGTATTCATGAAAGCCGCTTTGGAGCTTGGTGCTGATTACGTTGCTACGGGACATTATTGCCAAAAAAGGAAAGGAAAATCTAATGGATTTGACTTAGTTTCTGGAGTAGACAAATCAAAAGATCAATCCTATTTTCTTTGTCAAATTACTCAGGATCAGCTCTCTAAAGTTCTTTTTCCAATTGGTCATCTCGAAAAAAAAGAGGTCCGAAAAATTGCAAAAGAAGAACAATTGGTGACTGCAGATAAGAAAGACTCTCAGGGCCTTTGTTTTGTTGGGAAAATAAAACTCCCAGAATTTTTACAACAGCAACTGAAGAGCCAACGAGGAAAAGTGATTGAAATCCCAGACGATCATCATCAATTTAAAAATTATCACTCAATAAATAATAATATTGAAAATATTGAAAAATTGTCTTTGCCTTTTAAATACACTCCAAATGATGGACTAAAGGTCGCAGAGCACAATGGCGCTCATTTTTATACGATTGGTCAAAGAAAAGGATTACACGTTGGAGGTAGACCAGAGCCAAGCTTCGTAATAGGTATTGATACACAGGAAAATTACGTTTATACAGGTCAATCAAAAAGTCATCCCGGATTAAATAGATATGCCTTAAAACTTAAAAAGAAATCCATAAATTGGATTAATGAAAAAATCATAAACAACCAACAATCCTATCTATTTAGAATAAGATATAGACAGGAGCTCCAAAAAGGAGTTTTAGTCAATAAAAATGGAGATTGGTATATTTTGTTTGATAAGAAACAAACCGCAATAAGTCCTGGTCAATTTGCAGCATGGTACTCACAAGAGGTACTAGTAGGCTCTGGAGTTATTGATTATTAATTCATATTAATTGAAAACATAAGCGTATCATTCTCAACACTGGTTCTGTTTTTCACTAAATCCATTAAAGATGCAACTTCATGAATATCAATAGGGCTTTCAGTTCCCATTTCTCGATGCTTCGATAATTTTAGTTGAGCTTTTCTTACCTTATTTGTTCTCAATGTTTGAATGTTTCTTTTCATGACAAAAGTTTTTCTGATAGGTATAACGCAAGAATCATTCCAAGGTTTCAATTCGCATGTATTCCTTTAAATTTTGATATTTTATCGTTATCATGGATAGATGACTTAATCATCATTTAGTAGTTCAAAATTACCATCAATAGTGTGTATATTTGCCCCATGAAATTAGTTTATTTCGTGATGACATGTAGCGTGCTATTAAGTTGCAACTCTGCATCGGATAGCAAAAGTTCTGAACCAGATAAAGACGAGAATACAGATATTTTTGGAAACGAAATAGTTAATCAACCGGTTAATCAACCAAACCTACTCGACAGTACAGAACAATATTTAAATGATGTTATTGATGTTCACTGTAGAAAGACTTTATACATTTCTGAAGAAGAAGATTATGAAATAAAGGTATTCAAAGAATATCTTAATCAAGATAGTGTTATAGATGCCATCATTACTATTAATCGATTGGCTTTCGCCAAGAAAAAAGCGCAAGAATCAGAACAGCCGATAAAAGCCAAGGAAATTGGCTATATGGGACCATTCAATGCTTTTTATTTTTACAACGGTGCTACAAATCAAATTTCCACCCCTCTTGTTGTCCCTTCCTCTCCCCTCGTAAATCTTAAAATTAGTTTTGAAAATATAAGCAACAATTCATATAAAGATGTATTGGTGGATTATCGAATTAGAAACTCTAGCACAAGACAGGTTTACTTTTTATACGGTATGGTTCCATCACTGGTCTTTGAACACACTATATTTGATGAACTAGGAACAAATAAGCAAGAAGCCTACTCATTTAACTACAATCCCGGAACTCAATCTGAAATTAAAAATATCCTTTTAACACAAGGGCAAGTAAACCGAATTCCCAAGCAATCAGATTTATTCACCTTTGAACCTGAAATAATAAATACAAAAAAAACAGTTCAGGAATTTTTCTTTATACCGGGACAAGGAAAATATTTTTCTTTGGGAAAGAATTAAAACTTACCCCGGATCGTAATGATAAAGTTTCTACCCGGAGCTGAAATATTAGAGGCGAATTTCCTGTAATTCTGGTCAAGAATGTTTTCACATGCAAATTGAAGGGATAGATTTTTATTAAAGGCATAATTGCATCTCAAATTTATTGTGTGCCAGCTAGGCATCCCATCTGGTAGAGCAAATGCATAATTATCTTCGCCAACCAAATTATAATCTGAAAGGCGCTTCCAAGCAGAATAATTCATAAAGAACTCTGTTGATACTTTCTTTCTTTGATACTTTAAGCTAAGTCTTCCAAAAACGGGAGGAATATGATCTAAAGGATAAGGTATGGTGTCCGTTAAAATTCTACCATAAGTGTAATTAATAGTAGCATATACATTCAAATATTTACCTAAGTTTCCGGACAAAACACCTTCTAAACCCATTACATAAGCCCTATTTGCATTTGTCGTAGTAATTACCCCACTGTACGTTCCTTCGTAGAATATAGAATCCTCTCCATTAAAACTTGCATTTTGAATGGTCAATGCATTCGTTAAAAATGTACCAAAAATATTTGTCGAAAATTTAAGCTTTTTAAAAAGCATCAACTCAGAACCCATTTCAAGATTGTAAGAATATTCGGGTTTTAAATTTGGATTTGGAACAATTACTTTTCCTGGAACGGATTCAAAAACTTTAGACACGTCATCCACATTTGGAGCCCTAAATCCGGTGGCAAAAGAAATGGTATATCGAAATGATTCTTTGGGCATGAAAATCAAACCTAAATTCCCATTGATAGAAGAGTTTTGTTGATTGATTGCATTAAAAGGAAAAGGGAAAAATGTTTGGTCAATAAACAAAGCATTCAGCCTAACATGTGAAGCACGGATACCGGCATTTAATATAGTCTTTTTTGATAGTTCCCAAGTATCTGTGCAGTAGGCTGCAAAAGAGGTCATATCAGACCCTCCGTCTGGGTAACGCGTATCAAGTGGTGAATTTTGGAGCGTAAATATTGTTGTTGAATAAGCGGTTGAGCCAACAATGTTATGAGCTATATCTAATCCATAATTCAATTCATGTTTACTACCCGTCTCGCCTGACTGAATTAAATCTTTTGAGAAATCAAAGTTTAAAGTAAAAATATCTAAATCTTCTATCCGACTTTTAAGCTGATCATCCTGGTAAAGCCTTACCATTCGGCTCTCCGTAATCGCCTGATAAGCTGCAATCAGCTTAGCATGATCATACCATTTATTAGACTTAGAATGCTCGAAAGTATAAGAGGAGAGAAACCTATATTGTGGTCCATAATACCATTCAGCATATTTAGCGACCCCATTTTCCATTTGCGTTAAGCGATCGTACCTGTCAATATTTCCAGAGTTGGAAAGCTGAATATTTAGCTTATGACTTACGAATTGATTCTGTCGAAATATAAGTTTTTGAAGTAGGTCAAATTGTTGATATGCAGAACCTATCTGTAGGTTTGGATCATTGTTAGTCATCATTGTATCTAAGCCATTCACACGAGAAACATACCAATTCCTCTCACCAAAACCTTGAGCAAACTCTTTCCTTCTAGCGCCTTGTCTTAAGTCACCAAAATTGGAATATGTAAATGATGTTAATGATCCTACTTTATCATTTCCAACAGAAACGTGCGCATTTGTGGAAAAACCGTTTGCAGCAGAAAAATATCTGGAGTACGCATTACCAAGTACCAATGTTTTATTTGGGTTTCTACTTAATAAAGGGTCTTTTGTTTTAAAGGTCATTACCCCTCCTATTGCATCAGAACCATAAACTACAGAACCTGGACCAAATAAAACCTCTACCCGATCCATAATGGAATTATCAAGGGTAATGATATTTTGTAAATGACCACCTCTGTAAATCGCATTATTCATACGTACACCATCTACGACCATTAATACTTTATTGGTTTCAAAACCCCTTATTATTGGACTTCCTCCACCCAGCTGACTCTTTTGAACAAATACATTTCCCGAATTATCAATTAAATCTGCCATTGAGGATTGATTTTGCGCTTCCATTTCCTTGCTCCTCATTACACGAATTTTCTGAATAACATCTTTTTTCTTTTCTGATATTCGATTTGCTGATACGACGGTTTCCTCCAATGTGTTTGCACTTGATTCAAGTCCAACCTTGAAACTAATCTCCCTTAGAGTCTTGAAAGTAAGCGTCTTTGAAATATAATCTTCGTGATAAAATGAAATTCGCCATTGCGTATCCGCAAGGTTAAAAATATCTATTTGAATTTTTCCCTTTTTATTGGTGTAATGATTCTCAACAAGAGTGAATCCTCCCCTCGTTTGTTGAATTTTCCGTCCATCACCATACAGAACGACATCTTTGCCATAAATCAATACATTAACATCATAAATGGGCAAAGCGGAGACATCATCATAAACGGCAATTTTCTGTTGGCCAAAAATGCTTAAAGTACAAACGATATAAAAAATGAAAAGAAAATTATGAACTAGTGTCTTAATCACCCCGCAAATTTATTATTTTTATTAGGTATTGTACAAATTATGAGCCATAGTTTTAAAGCCAGTAAAACTTATCGTTTCTTCTCCATTCCATCCGAAAATAATTCGAAAAATTTACTTGTTGCCCTTCACGGATATGGCCAGCTTGCAGCCTTTTTTATTAAGAAATTTAATTCATGCTCTAACGAATATACAATACTCGCTCCAGAAGGGCCTCACCGCTTTTATAAAAATGGATATTCAGGCCGTGTAGGTGCTTCATGGATGACAAAAGAAGCCCGAGAAGATGACATTAAAGACAACATCAATTGGCTTACAGAGTGGCTAGTGAATCATTTAAAGCAAAATACATACGACAAAATCATTTTACTTGGATTTTCGCAAGGCGGTGCAACTGCAGCAAGATGGTATTATAATGATCCAGGTCAATTTGATCAACTCATTTTATGGGCGTCAATATTTCCACCTGATATTTCTAAACCAAAAATTAAATTACCCAATAAAAACTTATTTGTAGTGGGTAAAAACGATGAGTTCATCAATGACGAAATGCGTTCAAATGAAGTTAAATTTTATCAAAACATAGGATTTGATACCCATATTTACGACGGAAATCATGATATCGATCCTTTTGTGTTACAACAAATATTAAAATAGATTATCTCCCTTCTTCTGACTTCGCTACAATTGCCGCCACTGTCGCATCACTAGTAACATTGATAATAGTTCTACACATATCAAGAATACGATCAATCGGGTAGATAATAATGATCCACATTGGATTCAATCCAACTGATGATAAAACAAACATGAGCATGATCAAACCAGCACTTGGAACTGCGGCGGAACCAATAGAAGCTAGAGTAGTTGTTGCAACTATACCAAGTTGCTGTGATAAACTTAAATCTACTCCATGAAACTGCGCTAAAAAAATCACTGCCACTGCTTGATATAAAGAGGTTCCATCCATATTAACCGTTGCACCAATAGGTAGAACAAAATCACTAACCTTTTTAGGTACTTTAAGCTCGTTTTCCACACACCTAATAGTCACGGGAAGTGTTGCAGCACTTGAGCTTGTAGAAAATGCAAGAAACTGTGCAGGACTTAATTTTTTGAAGAACTCAACATAACCAAAACGAACGCCAAAAACTCTCTGTAATAAAGGGTAAAAGCCAAAAAGCAATAGACTCAGGCCGAGTAGAACGACTAATGTGTACATGCCTAAGGTACTAAAAAGCGAAAACAATTCAGAAGGTGAATTGGCAATTTTAGCGAGTACACCAGCCATTAAGCAAAAGACAAAAAAGGGAGAAATCGCCATAACCATATTTACCATTTTGATGAAAACCTCTCCCATTCCATCAAAAAATTCATGTACCTTCTTAGATTTATCGTTTTGAAGCATGGAAAGAGCTATTCCGAAAAATAGAGAGAAAAAGATGACTTGTAGCATGAGCTTACTACTTGAAAAAGATTTCACTAAATTCTCTGGAACCATGTCAACAAAAGGCTGCAGTGGGCCTGGGTCTCTTTTTTTTGCCTCTTCATTTTTTGTCATCATTTTTTGATAATCGGAAGAACCCTTTTCTTCGGATAAAGATTTTTCTATTGCACTTACAACTGCGGGATCCGCATTTTTAAGTTCATTTTTTCCGTCTTTGATTTCCATCCCTTCAGCATGTGCCCAAATCTCGTATCGTAAACGATTTGTATTTTCTAATGAAGTTTTACCCGGTTTGATAAGATTCACCAAACTTAAACCAATGGTTACGGAAGTAATTGTCGTGAGCAAATATAAACCAAGAGTTTTAGCACCAATTCTTCCTAACTGACGTACATTTCCAAGACTCGCCACACCACTGACAATTGAAAATAAGACCAAAGGAATCGCAATAAACTTCAAGCAATTTATGAATATTACACCAAAGGGGTCAATCCAATCTACTGTAAAATCATTCCAACCGGCATAACCCGAAATTAGTGCCCATACAACACCTAAAATCATTCCAATCATGATTTTCCAATGCAATGCCAAATTCTTCATAATTCAAAATTTTAGACAAATGTACAATTTAAGGTGTAAATCTATACGAGTGAAAAACTTGAGTTTCGTATATTTGAATTCAAATTATTCCTATGGCTGTATCATCAAAAGATATTGATTTTAACTACAATGACGACCAGATGCGTCTAAAAATAAGGGCAATGGAAAGAGCCTTAGACAAAATCTATCTAGGAGGCGGAAAAAAACGAATAGAAAAACTCCACAAAGCGGGAAAGCTTTCAGCTCGTGAGCGGATAAATTTGATTCTAGACGCAAACTCGGAAAGTATTGAAATTGGTGCCTTTGCAGGTGACGGAATGTATGAGGAATATGGGGGTTGTCCATCTGGAGGAGTTGTAGTATTCATTGGATACATAAGGAAAAAACAGTGTATCGTCGTTGCAAATGATGCCACAGTAAAAGCAGGTGCTTGGTTTCCGATTACAGGTAAAAAGAATCTTAGAGCACAGGAAATTGCTATTGAGAATAATCTTCCTATTATTTACTTAGTCGATTCCGCAGGAGTGTTTCTTCCTATGCAAGATGAAATTTTTCCGGACAAAGAACATTTTGGTCGGATTTTTAGAAATAATGCCATAATGAGTTCAAAAGGTATTGTACAGATTGCTGCAGTAATGGGAAGTTGCGTAGCTGGTGGAGCATATCTTCCCATTATGTCAGATGAGTCTTTGATTGTAAACAAAACAGGAACTATTTTCCTTGCGGGTTCATATTTAGTTAAAGCAGCTATTGGAGAATCTATAGATAATGAAAATCTTGGTGGTGCACATACCCAAACAGAAATTTCCGGAGTCTGTGATTATAAAGTAGAAAATGATAAGGAATGCCTCAAAACTATACGAGATATTATTAGCAAAATTGGTGAATCTCAAAAAGCAGGATTCAATAGAGAAGAACCATCCTTACCAAAAATGAGCCTTGAAAAACTATATGGACTGTTACCTGCGGAAAGATCAAAACCTTATGCAAGTAAAAAATTACTTGAATGTCTTGTTGATGATTCTAAATTCACTGAATACAAAGCTGGTTTTGGTAAAACATTAATTACAGCATATGCGAGAATTGAAGGTTGGAGTGTAGGAATTGTCATGAATAATAGAGAAATCGTAAAGAATGCCAATGGAGAGATGCAATTTGGTGGAGTGATTTATTCTGACTCTGCAGATAAAGCGGCTCGTTTTATTATGAATTGTAATCAGAAGAAAATACCCTTGGTGTTTATCCATGATGTAACAGGTTTTATGGTAGGTTCCAAAAGCGAACATGGGGGAATTATAAAGGACGGAGCCAAAATGGTAAATGCCATGTCTAATTCTACTGTCCCCAAGTTCTCAATTGTTATCGGAAATTCCTATGGCGCTGGTAACTACGCTATGTGTGGTAAAGCCTATGACCCTAGACTTATTGTCGGCTGGCCAACAGCTGAAATTGCAGTAATGAGTGGGGCAGCCGCTGCAAAAACCTTGCTCCAAATTGAAATCTCTTCTTTGAAATCGAAAGGTGAAGAAATCACCAAAAAGAAAGAGGAGGAATTGTTTAATAAAATCAAAAGCAAATATGACGAGCAGATATCTCCATATTATGCTGCGAGTAGGTTATGGATTGATGCGATTATTGACCCTGTTGAAACAAGAAAAATCGTCTCAATGGGTATTGAAATGGCCAATCACAATAAGGATATAGATAAATACAATGTTGGGGTCATTCAAACATAATTACTCGTCACTTGAGCTCTTCCCATTAAAATAATGGGTATATCCAAAGCCGACCGTCAAAAAGGAAGAAACTCGACCAAATTCTGAAGAATCATATCCTAAATCACCTTCAACACCAATAGTCCATGGCTTAAATCCAAAGCCATAAAAAGGATAACCAATGGTTAATCTGTAAGAATTTGCTTCATCAGAAGATAGCACCAAGCCAAGAACTGGTTCAATATAGGTAGACTGAATGACATTAAGCAAGGTTCCCTGGGCGCTCAACTTATCGGTCTTAATCATAACATGGGCATAGCCAAATTTGACACCAAAATCGGTTCCAAATCGCTCTCCCCAAAACTTTTCATGCGAGATCTTCAAAAAACCAGCTAGGGTATGCATCCCCCCGTAAACAGCGGATGGTAAACTAAATTCATTAACAGCAAAATAACTGTAATGCCCCCCTGCCCCAATTGCAACACCATTTTTGAATGCATATTGATAATAAGGACTTACGCAAACCAAACCCTGCATAATATCCTTAAACGGTTCATTTATAAATGAATTTGGAAGCCCCAATTCTAAAGTGAACGAATCATCAGGATCAATCGACTGACTCCTACCATAACAGAACATGAAAAAAAATGCAAGAATTGTAAAAAGCTTTGTCCTCATATCTGCCAACAATATAAGCTAAAAACGTATAGGATTTTTATTTATTGTCATGAAATTAGTACGCAAGTAAATTTCAACAAATCAAATACATGTTCATTATATTCATTGATTGAAACGTCTACAATTTATTATAATGAAAATCCTTAGTTAATTTGATATATTCTGAAGTATAAGTATTATCTGAATTTCTTAAAACAAGCTCATTTTCGATAATCACTTTTTTATGAAATGAATAACTCACAATTACACGGGAATTCAATTTTCTTTCCTTCGAATGAATATAACATATATAATTGATGTATAGTGATTTAAATACATTTATTTCAACTAATTTTAAATATAAATCGTGTGGTAATACAAACCAAAGACTTCCCTTCTTGGATAGTTGCTTACATGCTCGGTTTCCAAGCTGCCTAAATTGCTCGATTGTACCATGCTTTGCAAGTCGATTTGAGTCTTTCATCATTGATTCATCTTCCATGTAGAATGGAGGGTTTGAAAAAATAAGGTCATATTTTTTATTAAATACGAATTCAAAATAATCATCATGAATAGCATTTAAACGAGTTGCGAAAGATGACGACTTAAAATTAAAATCACATTCTTTAAAGGTTAGCGTGTGATTTTCAATGGCATCAATATGAATATCCTTATTCCGTTGAGCCACCATCAATGAAAGCACGCCACTTCCGGCACCTAAATCTAGACCCGTTTCATATTCACCAGGATCAATTAATGACCCAAGAAGCATGCTGTCAGTTCCAACCTTTAGAACTGAATCCCTTTGCAAAACATCGAATTGTTTAAATTTAAATATTGAGGACACTAATAGGCTTTAGCAAAAAGAACACGTCCTTCAGATGGTTTGCCAGATAAAACGCACTTTCCATTTTCTTTTATTTGATCTAGAGGAATACAACGAATAGTGGCCTGAGTCATTTCTTTAATTTTCTCTTCAGTTTCAGAAGAACCATCCCAATGAGCAGAAACAAATCCTCCTCCTTTTATGGCTTTTTTAAATGCCTCAAAATCGTCCACCTCAATAGTCGAATTATTTTTAAAATCTAAAGCCCTTTGAAAAAGATGTTCTTGCATTTCCTTTAATAGGCCGTCCACATAATCAGAAACACCTTCAAAATCGACTATCTTTTTCTCTTTTGTATCTCTTCTGACAACCTCAATTTTACCATTGGCCAAATCCCTAGGCCCCATAGCAAGACGAACGGGGACACCCTTGGTTTCATATTCCGAAAACTTCCACCCTGGCCTTCTATTGTCATCATCATCATATTTAAATGAAATACCTTTTTCTTTAAATAGCTTTTTAAGCTCGAGCATACGGTCAGATATCGATGAAAGCTCTTCCTTACTTCTGTAAATAGGAACAGCTACAACCTGTATTGGAGCTAACCGTGGAGGCAAAACAAGTCCTTCATCATCAGAGTGACACATAATCAGTGCGCCCATAAGTCTTGTTGAAACACCCCATGAAGTTGCCCAAACATATTCTAGCTTACCTTCCTTATCTGCAAATTTAACATCGAATGCTTTGGCAAAATTTTGACCTAAAAAATGAGAGGTTCCAGCTTGAAGAGCTTTACCATCTTGCATTAAAGATTCGATACACAATGTATCCTCTGCACCAGCGAATCTCTCTGACGCTGTTTTTCTTCCACGAACCACAGGCATAGCCATGAAATCTTCAGCAAATTTCGCGTATACATCCAACATTTGACGGGTTTCATCAATAGCTTCATTCGCCGTAGCATGCGCCGTATGCCCTTCTTGCCACAAAAACTCAGCAGTTCTTAGAAACAACCTAGTTCTCATTTCCCAACGCACCACATTGGCCCATTGATTTATGAGGATCGGTAAGTCTCGATAAGACTGAATCCAATTTCTATATGAATTCCATATAATGGTCTCTGATGTTGGCCGAACAATAAGCTCTTCCTCTAATTTTGCCTTTGGATCCACAACAACACCACTTCCATCCTCGGCATTTTTTAAGCGGTAATGTGTAACAACAGCACATTCCTTAGCAAAACCTTCAACATGACTGGCTTCCTTACTGAGATATGATTTAGGAATAAATAATGGAAAATAGGCATTTGAGTGCCCCGTTTCTTTAAACATATCATCCAAAACTTCTTTCATTCTTTCCCATATGGCAAATCCATAAGGTTTAATAACCATACAACCTCTTACATCCGAGTGCTCCGCAAGATCAGCTCTTTGTACGAGTTCATTATACCATTTCGAATAATCTTCTGTTCGTTTCGTGTGCTTTACTGCCATAATATCAAATATAGTGTGCAAATTTAGACAAACGTATCAATATTTCAATCTCATCGTACATTCATCTCAATAGAGCTTATTAAAATAAGCTATTAGAGCCATTTAAGGCTTCATTTTATTTTTAATCAATGATTGTGTATAATGTTGATGAATTGCCTTTAGCTTCCTTATTGTTTGAAGCTCCGAAGAGTTCCATTTTTTTCTCATTTGATCATTCCATATTAAAGTTTTCTTTTCTGGATTCAAGACAATTAAATTTTCTTGATTATACACAATCTTTGGCAATCTATACTTGCTAAAATATGAGGCACCCATTGAAAAATAAGATGTTTTTATATTCAATAAATCAAGAATGGTTGGCATAATATCAATTTGTTGCGTGGCTCTTCTCTCCTGAACACACGGCAATTCTACACGGGGATGGAAATATGCGATAGGGATTTTAAAGGACCATTCAAGACTTGAGCGATTACTCCTCGACGTTGGCCCAACGTGATCAGCGCAGAAAACAAAGAGTGTATTTTCATACCAATCTTGTTTTTGCACCTTTTCCCAAAATTCATTAAACGCAAAATCTGCATAGCTGATTGATTTACAAATTGCATCTGGACCTTTTTTTACCTTATTGATATAATCTTTTGGAATATCATAGGGATGATGGGAGGAAATGGTGAAAATCATTGAAAAAAATGGTTTTTTCATCTTGTTTATTTTATCAATCGACCATGGTAAAAAATAATGATCTGGAATCCCCCAGCTTCCATCATAGTGATTTTTAACAGGGTATTCGCTTCGTCCGAAGTACTGGTCAAAGCCAGCAGCCGCAGAAAACGCATCAAAACGCATAGAACCATTGGTAGAACTATGAAAAAATGCTGACGAGTAACCTTGCCTTTTCAATATCGAAGGTAATCCCTCAAACTGATTCATACTGTATGATGATAATATAAAGGATTCATTCATCCAAGAAGGAATAGATGATACGACAGCAGGAAGCGCATCCATAGAAGTCCGAGAATTAGAAACACCATATTCGAAGTACATACTTTTAGTTAATACGGAATCTAAAAACGGAGTAAAACTCTCCTTATTATTCGGACCAACATACATCGAACCAAAACTTTCAAAGAGAACAAAAACAACATTGGTATTATCCGGTAATAGATTTTGCGGATTAGACTGCTGAATAGGATTAAAAATAGAATTCAATTCAGATTTTGAAAAATATCTTTTACCTTCAACTCCCTCATTTGTATATGTTTTCAATACGGTAAATGCAGAATTTAATACCGCAGGTGCATTCTCAAGTGAGCAATAATTGGTAGCCTCAAGAACACCAACCGGTCTAAGCTGAAAGCCTCCTCTTCCTAGAACAACAAATACGCATACAGCAGTCAAAAACTTTAACCAGGGCTGCCAGCTTTTAAAGTTATTTTCTAATTTCTTGAGTTTAAAATGAAGTACAAAAAGAGAAGAAACCATAAATAGAAATATGATCACTAACCACCAAAACTCGGCTATAAAGTCTCCAACCAACATTGATGCCTCATTTTCAGAAACAATAAATTTAAAATAATCATAGCTTATCCTCTTCCGTGTAAAGGAAAAGTAGGCAATATCCCAAGTGTTAAAAAAGAATACAATAACGACTGAAGGGATGTATACAATAGAAGCAATAACCTGCCTATACTTATTAAAAATTTCAGAAACAGGAACAGTACAAAGCAATATATATGGAAAAAAGAACAATGCAATCGTTATCAAGTCAAACCAAGACCCTACCATATATTCATAAATGCCAAAATCAGGAAAAAATATTTGATTTTTTACCAAAAATATGACTCGGCATAGAAATAAAAACAACCATACCAAACCCAACTCTAAAAAAAGCTGCGAATAGTTATTTTTCGGAAGTCTTAACCGCATATGATTTAATAACTGAGAAGCCGATCCACTGCACTATTCAATCTTGATTTTGGTAGAAAAATTTTCTCAATGCTTTCAGCGAAAGGAACTGGTGAATTCAATGAAGCTACCCTCATTACAGGAGCATCTAAAAACTCAAAACAGTGTTCATTAATTAGTGCAGAAATCTCTCCTCCTATTCCTCCCGCAAGACAATCCTCATGTAAAACAATTACTTTTCCAGTTTTCTTGACGGCAGCGTAGATAGACTCTTCATCTAAGGGCATTAAGGTTCTTAGATCTATTATCTCAGCAGAAATACCATCCCTTTTAGACATTTCTTCTAGAGCCCAATGTACACCCAATCCATAAGTAATAATAGTCATGTCAGTACCTGAGGAAACTGATACTGCTTTACCTATTTCAGTTGTATAATAAGCCTCTGGAACTTCAGCTTTCAGACTTCTGTATAAATACTTATGCTCAAAAAACAACACTGGATTTGGATCTTCGATTGCAGCATTTAAAAGACCCTTGGCATCAACTGGATTTGATGGATAAACAATTTTTAGGCCTGGAGTATGAAAAAACCATGCCTCATTACTTTGAGAATGAAAGGGACCAGCACCCGTCCCTGCCCCTGTTGGCATCCGGACAACAACATCAGCATTTTGCCCCCATCGCCAATAAATCTTTGCCAAATTGTTTACAATCTGATTGAATCCACAAGTAACAAAATCAGCAAATTGCATTTCAATCATTGCCTTCATTCCACTAATAGATAAACCGAGACCAGCTCCTACAATGGCCGATTCACACAATGGCGTATTTCGCACTCTATCCTTACCATAAAGGTCAAAAAGTCCTTCAGTAACCTTAAAAGCACCTCCATATTCTGCAATATCTTGTCCCATTAATACGAGTTCGGGATATTTTTCCATAGACTGAATAAGTCCCTCCCTTATCGCATCGATAAATCGTATCTCTTTTACTGAGGAAATGGCCGGAATGACCTGCTGATCATATGGCTGAAAAACATCTTCTTCCTCTTTAACCTCTGAAGATTCTATCACATTTTCATTTTGGGCAATTTCAAAAGAATTCTGAATTTCTTGTTTAAAGCCTTCTTTAATTTCTTTTTCCTTACCCTCTGACAAAACACCCTCTTCTTTAAGGAAAAGTTCAAAATTAAGAACTGGATCCTTTTGTCCCCAAAGTTCTTGGACACCCTCAGGATAGTATTTGGTACCAGATGATTCCTCATGACCTCTTACTCTGTACGTCATTGCTTCAATGATAAAGGGTCTAGGCTCGTTTCTAATTTCGCTATTGATATTTTCGACCGTACGAATTACCTCGAGTATATTATTGCCATCAACTTTGATCGCCTCAATACCATAACCTATACCTTTGTCAATAAACTGCTTACACCTATATTGCTCAGAGGAGGGAGTAGATAGCCCCCAACTATTGTTTTCAATACAAAATATAACAGGGAGATCCCATACTGCAGCGACATTTAATGCCTCATGGAAATCACCTTCTGACGCTCCCCCATCACCTGTAAATACAATGGTGGATTTTGAAAGTCCTTTAATTTTATTGGCAAGAGCAATACCATCAGCAATACCAAGCTGAGGGCCCAAATGGGAAATCATCCCAACAATATTAAACTCCTGAGTACCAAAATGAAATGATCGGTCCCGTCCGTTTGTGAAGCCACTTGATTTACCTTGAAACTGCGCAAATAAACGATTTAGAGGAATTTCTCTTGTGGTGAAAACTCCTAAATTACGATGCATTGGAAGTATGTATTCATCCTTTTCCATAGCAAAAGCACATCCAACTGAAATCCCTTCTTGCCCCCATCCAGAAAACCATTTTGAAATTTTCCCTTGCCTTAACAATACGAGCATCTTCTCTTCCACCATTCTTGGTAAAAGAAGCGCTTTATATACAGCCAATAACTTTTCATCATCAAAGCCTGTAGTGTCGAATTCTAACGACCTTTTCTCTAGTGTTTTCATGAAAAATCTTGAAGGATTATACCTTCATTCCTTTTACAACCCTTTCTTTTCTTTTAGTCCTTTGTAGACGTTTTTTAGACACCCGAATATAGGAAGATCGCGCAGCTCCACGCATCATATCAACCTTATATTCCTTACTTCCGTATTTGACTTTTGGCCCTCCACTCGCTTTCCAGTCTGCAACAAAGTAGAATCGGTCACGTAATTGATTCCCCTTAGAAAGAAATTCAAGGAATTTCTGGTCACCTGTTTCAAATCGAACTCTAATTTCACCATTCGGACCATATCCCTCAAAAATGCACCTGGTATTTGCTTGAATAATAAGAGATTCAGACTCACTTGTTGAGCTCGAAACTAATGTACCACTTTCATCAGTCATCGTCTCACTTGAAGATTCAGCAACCTGATTTAATATAATCGTTGAAGATGTAAAAAACTGAACCTTTCTCATTTTCTCCTCTGATTTTAGTCCAAATTCTTCATTCACCTGTCGGGTATAAGGCACCTTGACGGCACAAGAATAAAAAACAAAGCTTAATACGATTAGGGCAAATATATTTTTCATGTCTTTTTATTTACAAATTTAAATTATTTAATCATTCAAACATTAATGGGGTTTAATTATCTTTAATCAAAATCATTAAGATGAAAGTCACATCTCTTTTATTTCCATTAATTTGTTTCGTCATATGTGCATCGTGCGGAAAAAATGATGACAATAAGGTCATTAAATACGAAGATATAGGGGAAAAAGCACAATCCAATTTTTCTGTGGATCCTCTCCCATCTAAAAATGACTACGATGAGGATACTTCGATAAATTTAAGTTATCTAGACATTGAAACCTCTAAAACATATAAATTAATCGAAAATGATTTCCTTGACCGCTTTAATTCAATAGAAAGTCTTAAAAGACTGATCGTAACCTCGAATGATTCTATTTACTTTAAGACTTGGTCTTTTGAAGATTCTACAGCGTGTATTAATGCTTTTTATAATTTACTTGACTGTTTTGGTAAGGATTGTACTCCAATTGAGCTCTTTTCAACCGACTTTATTACATCAAGTTATAATTTACTCCTCGTCTTTGAAAATCAAATTCATTCGATCATTTCTAAAGAAAATCAAGACCTCCAAGTTTGGCATCGATATTTTGACGCTGAAAATGACATTTCTGAATACCATTACATTTTAGAACAAAAAAGAAACCAAAGCATGACTTGGTTTGAATTTAATAATAGAGAAATGTCAACTTTAAAAAAAATAAATAACGACCAATGAAAGTTTTAAATAGAGGGTATATCATCGTGAGTCCTAAATCCCTTTTTATTCATGAACTGACTCCTCAAGCTAACACCGACTATTTAGTATCTGAAGAACCAGAACCATCAATATATCTAATCGAAGAGGATTTTTGGGATGATGAAACAGTTTTAAAAAAATATTACAAAAGAATTGTTCTTGGCGAATTGACGCAACTGGAAACGAAAGATGCTACTTTACTGGGTAAAATTAAGTTTGAAAACATTCATGAATATTTCAACATCACCATGGGAAGTCTGGTTTTTGATTTAGATGAACGCCCTTTTGAGAGCATCACAGCCGATTAATTAAATTCGCATTTAAATATGTTGGATTAAAGGTCACCTCGTGGTCTACCCATTCTGGAATCTCAAATTTCTCATCTTCTTTTTCAAGTTCAATTTCAGCAATCACCAAGCCCTCTAGCTTACCCTGAAACACATCTATTTCCCATGTTTTTAGATGATATTCTATCTTGTACCTCAACTTGTTAAGAACCTTTAAGTCAAAAACTTCTATCAATGACAAAGCCTCATTAACGGGGATTTCATATTCATACTCACTTCTCGTTAAATTCTTGATATCGCTCTTTATTGTCAAAAATGCCCGATCGTTCATAATTCGCACACGAACTGATTTTGATTTTTCATTTACCAGATAGGCTTGAGTAATATGCAAGGGCTTTACTTTATCAATATGTTTAGATACTGTTTCACGTACTAAATATTTTCTTTCTATCTCAACCATATTTATAGCTTAATTCCTTGTCAAATTGAAGCATTAACTGTAAATTTGAGCAACTCTCTAAACCTATGAAATCACATTTGTTGTTTTTGTTTTTTACCTGTCTGCATTTCGCATTTTTTAGTCAAATTAAAAACAACAATACCAACTCTTTTTCAGCTCAACTTGAGTTCCACTCTAATGCTAGTCAAATATACGAACAGAATGGAATTCGAATTATTGCAAATCTAGAAAAATGCAACGAACCTTCCATTGGAATGGAAAAAGACTACATCTTTTTTACTTTTGAAAACACCAACGATTTCGAGGTTGAAATTGACTTTGACGAACATTTATACTATGATTGGATCTGTAGGACTTGTGAAAACAGGGAATACCACAAAACATTCAGTATGCCAGCCGGTGACAATTGGGTCAGTAATTGCCAATTTTCATCTCAAAAAAGTATTAAAATTTTTCATGGTTCACCTTGGGTAAATGAGAAACTATCAAAATTTGAATTGGTCAATATTAAAATTGAAAAACAATGAGAATTATTTTGATAATAGTATTTGGCTTCATTTCTCATATTTCTTTTGGACAATGTACTGTGCAAGGTGAAATCCCAAATCCGACTGTTCCTTGTAATGAATGTATAACACTTTCAGCAAATGGATTCGGTGAAAATGTAGCAGCCTTTGTTGAGAATTTTAATAGTGGTCAACCAGTTGGTTGGCAATTTACCCAAAATGTTACAATTGCTGCTAATACATGCGCAACGCCATCACCCGATGGTAGCCCATTTATGTGGATGGGTAGTAGCTCCCCTGCCCCAAGAACTATGGCAACATTAGGTTTGGATGTTTCTGCAGGTGGAACAGTGTGTTTTGAAATGCGTTATGCGATTCAGCAACAAAATGCACCATGTGAAGGGCCAGATCTTGGTGATGAAGGGGTTACCCTTCAATATTCTATAGATAATGGCGCCAGTTGGGTTACTATAAATTATTGGCCACCTCTAAATGGTGGTGATTGGCCTAATGCAATGTCAGTATGGAACCAATATTGTGAGAATATTCCACCCGCCGCACAAACCACAAATACCATGTTTCGATGGACACAACTAGAAGCTACATCTGAATCTTATGACCATTGGGGAATGGACAATGTTGAGATTACCCTTGCTTCACCTGATTACACAATGACTTGGTTGCATGATGGTTATTCTTATGGACAAGGAAATTATTCTGGTGACAACCCAGCGCAAGTTTGCCCAGAAGGCGACACTATTTTTGTTATTGAAATGACCGATGGAACTAACTTTTGCTATGATACCGTTGAGGTTTTTGTGGACTTTCCTGAAATAACAAACCTGAATCCAACAAACCCATTTTGTGGAGGTATAAATGGAGAAATAGAAGTTAGCGCTTCAGGAGGTTCTACAGATTACCAATATAGTATAGACAATGGACAGAACTTTCAGTCCTCGAGCGTATTCACCGACCTTGATAGCTTGACCTACCAGATTATACTTATGGATGCAAACAACTGTGCGGATACATCATCCATTACCTTAACAGGAGTTGATTCCTTGTTTTTGTTTGATTTAATTACAGAAAATACGTCCTGTGGTGAAGATAATGGTCAAATCAATTTTAGTGGTGTTGGAGGTACGCCAAGTTATCAATATAGCATTGACAATGGCACTAGCTATTCTCCTTCCTCATTACATACAGATCTTTCACCTGGAACATACCAACTTATTGTTTTGGATAATGCGGGCTGTGCTGACTCCAGTAATTTGGTTATTTCCCCATCAAGTAATCCTGTTATTGACAGCTTAAACGTCACTGTTGACTTCTGCGATTTGAGTAATGGAACATTAAATTCTTATGCCTCTCTTGGAATACTACCCTATACATACTCTATTTTGCAAGGGACGGATACGCTGATGCTCAATATGAATGGATCATTTGATAATTTGGGCTCAGGAAGCTATGAATTATATGTTACCGATAGTGCTAACTGCTTCACATCTTCACCATTTGTAATAGATCAAACACCAGCTCCAGTAGTCGAATTACCTGATACTTCTTTATGCAATCTTTCCTTTGCTGTAAGCAATGTTGAATCCTATACGGGTAGTTTATGGTCAGCTTCGAGCTCCAACATTTTATTTGATAATAATACTTCCATGAACCCCTCATTTATCGCAACAGAACCTGGAGAATATACGATAAGCTTTGAAGATACATTATGTGAAGTTGAAGAATCATTTCAAATTATATTTATTCCCGATCCTTTTACTGAAATTAGAGACACCATGCTATGTGAGGGCGAGTTATATTCACTACAGGCCACTATTCAACCTCAAAATATTTCGTATTTATGGAATAATGGAAGCTCCGAAACATTCATAAATATTAATCAAACAGATTACTATTTGGTTACCGTATCAAATAGCTGTGGAGAATACATGGATACGGCTCATATTGTATTTTTTGATTGTGATCTTCATGCACCAAATGTTTTCACGCCTAATAGTGATGGAATAAATGACTTTTTTGAACTCATTGATTATCAAGGAATTAAAACTTTTCAATGCTACATATACAATAGGTGGGGAAATCTCATGATTGATTATGACCAACCTGACTTTCAATGGGACGGAAAAAATTTAAAAGGCAATGATGCCGAGGATGGGGTCTATTTCTATATAATTCAGGCAGTTACCAATGGTGGAAAAGAAATAAATAAACACGGCAAAGTTCATCTCTTACGTAACGATTAATATAACTTATTAATTTTACACCATGCGTATATTTAAATCTAGAACGCCACGATGGATAATTATAGTCACTGACTTATTCATCAATCTATTTGCACTACTTTTTGCATATATCATACGTTTTGATTTAGACAGCCAATCTGTCCTTATTCAGGAGGAATGGGATAAGTTCTCAAATTATTTATGGTTATTTATCGCCGTCAAATTTGTCGTATTTTATTCTTTTCAGATTCACAAAGGTTTGGTGAGGCATACATCAACACAGGATTTGAATAGAATCTTTTTTGCGGTATCAACGAGTTCACTTGTTTTTCTTTTTCTAGGAGCAATAAGATATTATTACATAGATGGTTATTATTTCATGCCTACTTCTGTAGTTATTGTTGAGTTCTTGGCAAGTTTTTCATTTATCGTAGGCAGTCGTTTTGTAATAAAATTAATCTATTTAGAATCCTTAAAAAGTAGTGATGATTTTGAAAACATTGTCATTTATGGTGCAGGCGTTTCGGGATTAATCACAAAAAAAACGGTACAAAACGACACCAGAAATAATCAAAAAGTGATCTGTTTTATAGATGATAATTCAAAACTTTGGGATACTAGAATTGAAGGGATAAAAGTTCATGGTCCGCACGAATTGAAAAAATTATACTATAAGCATAATATCGACACAGTAATTATAGCCATTCAAAATCCTAAAGCAGAAAGAAGAAAGGCACTTCTAGATGAATGTATTGAACTCAAAATCAAGGTCCAAAAAGTTCCGAACCCCAAAAGCTGGATCAACGGCGAGTTTAGCTCTAAGCAATTTGTAAAAGCCAAAATTGAAGACCTACTAGGACGTGAAGAAATTAAGCTGAGCGTTGAAAAAATCAATAACAATATTTTTGGAAAAAAGATTTTAGTTACTGGCGCAGCTGGCAGTATCGGTAGTGGATTGGTAAAACAAATTGCAAATTTCAATCCTGAACTTGTGATTTTATTTGACCAAGCAGAATCTGCCCTTTACGATTTACAATGGGAGCTACGAGAGAGCTATCCAAACTTAAATTATGAAATTGTAATTGGTGATGTCACCCATGACAAAAGGGTAAAAAACCTCATTGAATCTTTTAAACCTCAAATTGTATATCACGCGGCAGCCTACAAGCATGTTCCCTTAATGGAGCTAAATCCATCCGAAGCTGTCAAAACAAATATTCTTGGAACTAAAATATTGGCTGATCAATGTGATCAAAATAAAGTTGAAAAGTTCATTTTTATATCAACTG
Organism: Flavobacteriales bacterium; assembly: GCA_003331365.1. Classification (GTDB taxonomy): domain Bacteria; phylum Bacteroidota; class Bacteroidia; order Flavobacteriales_D; family Crocinitomicaceae; genus UBA952. The sequence goes on from QOQC01000012.1 coordinate 22,959, forward strand.
ATAAGGCTGTTAATCCAACCAATGTTATGGGGGCAAGTAAAAGAGCAGCTGAAATTTATGTCCAAGCAAAAAATGCAAATAGCAATACTCAATATATCACAACACGGTTTGGTAATGTTCTTGGGTCAAACGGTTCTGTTATTCCCCTTTTTCAGAAACAAATTGAAAATGGTGGACCAATAACAATTACTGACGAACGAATCAATAGATTCTTTATGTCAATACCAGAGGCCTGCCAGCTTGTTCTTGAGGCAGGAACAATGGGTAATGGAGGAGAAATATATGTTTTCGACATGGGCGAATCGGTAAAAATCATTGATCTCGCTAAAAAGATGATTTCACTGAGCGGACTGACAATCAATAAAGACATTGAAATAAAAATTACTGGATTGAGACCTGGTGAAAAACTTTACGAGGAGCTTTTGGCGAATGAGGAAAATACGATAGCAACCCATCATGAAAAGATATTAATCGCGAAAACGAGTGTCAAAGAAAATATGAATGAGAAAATCGATAAATTAATTGACCTCATAGATAGTCAACAAAATAGTCAACTTGTTTTACTTCTTAAAAGTATTATACCTGAGTACCTGAGTCAAAATTCCGAATACGAAGAGTTAGACAAAAATGATTGAACCTGTCAAAATACAAATTAGATTTTCAGATATCGATGTCATGGGGCATGTGAATAATGCCACTTACCTGAGCTATTTTGAATACACTAGAATGTATTATTTCGAAAAATTATTAGGACTTGAATGGAACTGGGATGAGCATGGAATTCTACTCGTTCGAAATGAGGTCGAGTATTTAAAACCTATTTTTTTGAATGATCAACCCGTCATTGAAATGTATATTGGCCAAATAGGTAACAAAAGTTTCACCTTCCATTATGAAGTACGCATAAAGGATGTAATTTATACAAAAGCGCTATCAAAACTTGTATCTTATAATGCCCGAGAAAAAAAGACCATTTTGATCCCAGAACTCATGAAAAAATCATTTTCACAGCTTAACAAACACAAGTATTAGAATGAAGTCTTTAAAATGTTTCTTGATGGTTTCATTAGTTTGTATTATATACCAGACGGGCTACACACAAAAAACACCATGCTTCAAAAGAAAAAAAATCTGCAATTTTCAATACCTGACAAATTGCTATGAAAAGGTTGCCTTTGATACAGCATCTAATAGATATTATTCAAGGCAAAATCTAGGAAGCTTCTTCGATGGGACTTGTACTACCTGCCACCGAAATGGTGTTGTTGAACAACAAATTACCATTATTGAAGGAAAGAGAAATGGTACCGACACTTCTTATTTTCCTTCAGGCTGCCCCTACTCCTCGCAAACATTTGTTAATGGTGTTATTCATGGAACAAGTACAAGCTATTTTGATAGTAGCAATCGAATCAAGTCAAAAGTGAACCATTTTATGGGCTCCTTATATGGTCCGTTCATTGCATTCAATGAAAAAGGCGATACTTTAAAGTATCAGGAATATGAAAACAATTTGCTAAGCGGAATTAAAAAAGAATATTACGAAAACTCAAAAATTAAAAAAATTGTTGGATACAAAGCAGGGCGACTGAGTGGAAGTCAAATCAATTATGATCAAAAAGGTAATAAACTTTTAGAGGTAAATTACCTTGATGGAATAAAGCATGGATCTTGGATTTATTATTTTGATGATCAAAATATAGCAAGAACTGAATATTGGACGAAAGGTCAAAAAAATGGCTCCTTTATTACCTATAATAATCTTGGCAAAATGCTCAGTGAAAAATATTTTAAAAAGGATGTTCCTACAGGAATACATAAAGAGTATTATATGGATTCAAAGGAAAAGCATGTACAAGTATACGGAAAGAAAGGAAAGCTTATAGAAGAATATCGTTTTGATGAATTTGGAGTAAAAGAGCAAATTTTAGAATATCAAGGCAAAAAGAGGTGTGGTTTTAAAAAGAAAAAAACAGAGGAAGATTCTGGCGGGGCAACTATGGATTAAATTAAACCAAAAACCATACCCGTTCCCATAACAAATAAAAATAGAGCCACAATCATTCTAACGTTCCTTATTTTTTTCTTGGTAAATAATCTTTTACCTAAGAAAGAGCCTGTAAAGGCAAATATACATGCCAATGAAATGGTTTCCCAATACCCATATACTGAAGCTTCATTTGAAACCAGATAAATTGGAATGCGAACCATATCTATTAGCAAGGACAAACAGACAGAAGTGGAAATAAATATTTCAGCGCTCAGGTTTGACTTCGCCAAAAATGCTGCACGAAGTGCCCCTTGATGTCCAGACAAGCCTCCAAAAAAACCACTTAAAAAACCACCGGTAACAAAATGCCGCTTACCAATAGTTAATCTGCTGCTCCAAGGAATAAAATCCAGTATCGCAAACAATATCATCAATACACCAATTATAAAACTGAGTATATCAACGCGATAATTTATCTGAAAAATGGATAATTGATATTCCATCCCCTCAGCACCTAGAAAACCATTTAGCTTTGCTCCAATAAATGCAGCCAAAACAGCGCTGATTCCAAAGGACAATAAAACATTTTTATCAATGAGCTTTCTGATCAGAATGAACTTCAAAATATTATTTAAAATGTGTACCATGGCAGTCGACAATACGGCTAGCTCAACGGGCATAAAAAGACAAAACGCTGGCAAAAGCATTGTACCTAGACCAAAACCAGAAAAAAAGGTCAACATGGAAGCACCAAATGAAACCAATGCAATGATTAAATAAATATAGATTTCCTCCATAAGTAGTATTTTTACAAAAATATTAGGAATGATTGATTTAAGAAGCGATACACTAACAAATCCTAGCAAAGAAATGCTAGATTTTATGTTTCATGCTAAGCTCGGTGATGATGTTTTCGAAGAGGATCCTACGGTAAATGAGCTACAAGAGTATGCTGCATCATTATTTGGAAAAGAAGCTGCTTTATATTGTTCTTCTGGAACCCAGACCAATCAAATTGCGATTAATCTTCACGTAAACCCAGGTGGTGAGGTTATTTGCCATAAAGATAGCCATGTATACAAATATGAAGGCGGTGGCATAGCCAAGAACTCTGGAGCCTCTGCAAGAATCATTACCGGAGATAGAGGGAGAATAACTGTAGAAGAAATACAAAAATGGATCAATCCAGAAGATGATGTTCACTACCCATTGACGCAGCTCATATGTATTGAAGATACTTCAAATAGAGGAGGTGGTGCCATATACGATTTCGATGAAATTAAAAGAATAAAGAAATTCTGTAATGAAAGAAATTTACCATTGCATTTGGACGGAGCCCGTTTATTCAATGCTTTGGTAGAAAATCAAATTAGCTATAAAGAATATGCAGACCAATTTGATTCCATTTCAATTTGCCTATCAAAAGGACTAGGTGCTCCTGTAGGTTCTCTTTTACTAGGAAATAAAGATTTCATTTACAATGCTCGAAGGGTAAGAAAAGTATTTGGTGGCGGGATGAGACAAGCTGGAATTATAGCAGCTGGAGGTTTGTTCGCACTGAAAAATAATATCAATCGATTAAAAACGGATCACAAACATGCAAAATTGATTGAAAAAGCCTTACAAGCCAATCATTCAATCGAAAGAGTCATTCCTGTAGAAACCAACATCGTTGTTTTCGAACTTAAAGCACATGATCAAATAGGTAAGTTTCTGGATAAACTAGCCCAAAATGGAATTCTGGCACTTCCTTTTGGAAAAGGCATGATTCGAATGGTCACGCATATGGATGTCGACGAAAGTGCCATTCACAAAACTTGTGAATGTATAGCATCTTTAGACTAATTTTTACGCAACTTTTTCAGAGAAATACGTTATAATCAATGTAGACTAAGCTTTGAAGCATACATATTTCATATTATTATTTATTTGCCTTCAATTTATTGCATTTGGGCAGACTAACCCCTGTGGGGATATATCAAAGAAGTTTCAAAAAAAAATGAGCAAATGTAAGCTCGAAAAAGATCCCAAAAAAAAGATTGAGGGCCTCACCAAAACATTAAGCAAATATCCTGAAAATGCCGAAATTTACTTCGAAATTGCAGAATTTTACAAAAAAGCAGGAATTCTTGCGCTGAAAACAAACAGTAGTCCAACAGAAGGAGAGCAGTCTTTAAAAAAAGCCATTTATTTTTATCAAAAATCAATTCAAAAGTGCAAAGGCTATAGTCATAAAAGCTATTTCAATCTTGGAAATATTTTGCTCTCTATGGGACAAGAAAAAGAATCTCTAACTTGCTTCAAAGAGGTTGTATCCTTCATAGAAAAATTTCCTGAGCAGCAATCACCTAATTACGAATACGACCGAGTGAAAGCGGAAAAGGTCATTAACGACCTTGAATTTGAGCAGAATCTTAGAAATAACCCTGTTCCCTTTTCACCTTTAATGGTAAAGAATGTGAGCAGTGACTTGGATGAATACTTTCCAATGATTTCACCAGATAATGATTTACTCTTCTACACCCGAAAAATTGACAGAACAAGACTTGGTGATATTGCACAAAATATTGTTGAAGAATTCACCGTTTCAAGTAAATCGTCTGATTCCTATCAATTTTCAATGGGGGAACCATTAATGCATCCTTTCAATGATGGTACATTTCATAATTACGGCTCAGCCACGCTTTCCGTTGACAACAAGGAGATGATTATCTGTGCTTGTAAAAAAGAACGCGTATACAGACAAAACTACCTAAATTGTGACCTCTATTCGAGTACATTTAAACGCAGTGGTAAAGGAGGAAATGATTTTGTGTGGTCTCCTCTCGTTAATCTAGGACCAAATATCAACACAAAAGACGGCTGGGAGGCTCAGCCTTCGCTATCATCTGATGGAAAAATGTTATTCTTTACTTCCTTGAGAAAAGGATCTAGAGACAATGATATATTCATTTCTTTGAAACAGCAAGACGGTAGCTGGGGAAAGGCACGCCCATTTGATGAAATAAATACCGCAGGCAAAGATAAAAGCCCATTTTTCCATCAAGATGGAGAAACGCTCTATTTTGTTTCATCTTCGAGTCTTGAGAGAAAAGGTATGGGCGGGCTTGATATATTTTACATTCGAAAAACCGATTCAGGTTGGACTGAACCGAAAAATATTGGCTACCCTATTAACTCTGTGCAAGATGAACTTGGTTTATTTGTCTCAACAAGTGGAAGAATCGCCTACTTTTCGTCATATAAAGACGGGAATTGGAATATATATTCCTTTGATTTATACGAGGAAGCACGTCCAGAGGAAGTAGTTATTCTCAAAGGCTCTGTTAAAAATGAAGATGGTTCTGTTGCAAAAGGAGCAAAAATTGAAATACAGTATGACGGTGCTGAAGAACTAAATGAAACCATTGAGGTGAACGAGGAAGATGGTTCATATGCCACTGTGGTCAAAGTGAATAAAGCTGAAAATATATCTGTAACCGTCGACAAAAAGGGTAGCTCATTTTCAAATACAAGAATAAAAACAAAAGATATCGTGAATGACTTGGACAAACCGGTTGTTGTACAAGAACTCAAAATTTCTCCAGTAAACGAAGGTGAAAAATATGAATTAGAAGATATTTTATATGCTACGGATTCCTACGAATTAACAAATGAATCTAAATTCATATTAAGGAGTTTTAAGAATTACCTCCAAAACAATCCGAATTATTCAATCACTATTGAAGGTCACACGGATAATGTAGGAGACGCAGAAGATAACCTAATATTATCCAGAAACAGAGCAGCTGGAGTCAAATCATACCTAGTAGAGCTCGGGATTGATGAATCAAGAATATCTTCTAAAGGTCTGGGAGAAAGTGAACCAAAATTCCCCAATAGCAATCCTGAAAACCGAAAGAAAAATCGGAGAACAGAATTCGAGCTTCACATTCAGTAAAATAATCGCATAAAAAAAGGGGCCTTCACAGCCCCTTTATATATTTTATAACGAAGTTAATCGTTTGAAAATCTTCTTTTCTCTCTAATTCTTGCAGATTTACCAGTTCTTTCACGGAAATAGAATATTCTCGCTCTTCTTACTGAACCGCTTTTCATGACCTTCAAGCTATCAAGGAATGGAGAGCAGATTGGGAAAATTCTTTCCACACCCACATTTCCTGACATTTTTCGAACTGTAAAAGTCTCAGTAGCACCAGTTCCCCTTCTTTGAATAACGACACCTTGAAACTGCTGAATTCTCTCTTTGTTTCCTTCCTTGATCTTATAAGACACAGCTACAGTATCACCTGATGAAAATTGAGGCAAATCATTACTTGCTGTAATTTCTTTTTGTATTTCGTCTATTTTATTCATTGCGCAAAAATTAGCTTCCCGTGTTTTCGGGGTGCAATATTACAAAATTTTTATCTTATTTAAGAAAAAGTAACTCAAAAAAAGAATCTTTTTATCAATTGAAGAGATAAAATGTATTCACTTGGTAGATATAAACAAATTATATTAAAAAATAGTTGAAAAGTAAATCCATCAAATAAAAAATCGAACAGAACTTACTATAAATTTACATATAAATAAATTCAATGGGTAAAGTAATAGCAATAGCAAATCAAAAAGGAGGCGTTGGTAAAACAACCACTACTATTAATTTAGGTGGATGTTTGGGAGTTTTAGAGTACAAAACACTGATTATTGACGCAGACCCCCAGGCAAATGCGACCTCAGGTACAGGTTTCAATCCCAAAAATGTCAAAAACATATACGACTGTTTGGTCAAAGGTTATCATCCAAAAGATGTGATCATCAAAACAGAAAGTCCAAATTTGGACATTCTTCCTGCACACATAGATCTCGTTGGTGCGGAATTAGAAATGATTAATTTACCAAATCGAGAATACCTGCTAAAACAAGCTATTGAAAAAATCAAAGATGACTATGATTTTATTTTGATTGACTGCTCTCCATCTTTAGGATTGATTACAGTAAACTCACTTGCAGCGGCTGACTCCGTATTAATTCCTGTGCAATGTGAATATTTTGCATTGGAAGGATTAAGTAAGCTCTTGAATACCATTAAAATAATACAAGGCCGATTAAATACAGAGCTACAAATAGAGGGAATGCTACTTACCATGTATGATACCCGTTTAAGACTGGCAAATCAAGTTGTAGACGAGTTGAAAACCCATTTCCAAGAACTCGTATTTGATACCGTTATTCACAGAAATACAACCTTGAGCGAAGCTTCAAGTCACGGCACAACAATCATTATGCATGATGCATCTTGCAAGGGATCAATCAATTACCTCAATTTTGCAAGAGAAATTCTTCAAAAAAATAACCTTACTAAAATCGAAAACGACGACAAATTCATTGAAATAGATCATGAACTCTAACAGTCAAAAAAAGCCTGCCCTCGGCCGAGGATTAAGCTCTTTACTTCAAAATACAAATACTGACGTCACCTCTGTAAACGAATCTCCAGTAGGATCAATTTCAGAAATCGCATTGAGTTCAATTGAAACCAATCCTTTTAACCCCAGAACAAATTTTGAAAAGGAAGGATTGTTTGATTTGAGAGAGTCCATTATGGAGCATGGCATTATTCAGCCATTGACAGTCCGAAAAATGGGAAATGACAAGTATCAGCTTATCTCTGGTGAAAGAAGATACAGAGCTTCTCAGCTGGCAGGATTGGAAAAAGTACCCGTATATCTACGAATTGCCAATGACCAAAATATGCTGGAATTGGCCTTGGTCGAAAATATTCAACGTGAAGATTTAAACGCCATTGAAATTGCATTATCCTATGAAAGGTTATTAAGTGAATGTGAGCTTACTCAGGATCAATTGAGCGAAAAAATTTCCAAATCAAGATCAAACATTGCAAACTACATCAGACTGTTAAAATTACCTGCTGAAATACAGCTTGGTTTGAAAAACAGGCTTATTTCAATGGGACATGCACGAGCACTATTGTCCTTAAGCTCGGAAGAGGACCAAATTGAAATGTATAAGGAAATCATCAACAATGAGCTGTCGGTTCGTGACATTGAAAGTAATGTGCGAAACAAAAAAATCAATGCACCATCTAGAAGAAATACCCTGAATTTTGACCGAAAGACTAAAACCGAAATTATTTCGTTTTATGATTCCGACATCTTTATTTCCTCGAATCCAAATGGCTCAGGTAAATTGAGTTTTAAGTTTGATTCTCAAGAGGATTTGGACCGATTGGTGAAATTGCTTTTAAATAAATGAAAACAATCTTTCTTACGCTCTTTTTTGCACTTAACTACCTTTTAGTTATTGGGCAAAATGTAGCTAACGATAGCCTTCCGGAACATCCGTATAGAAAATCCATTATGTTCTCTGCCATTATTCCTGGCGGAGGTCAAATCCATAATAGTTTTGTTAAAAAGAAGGGATTCAGACATGCCATATGGAAAGTTCCGCTCATCTATGGCGCACTTGGAGGAGCAAGTTATACACTTATTCAAAACCACCAGGCACAAAAATCTTTAAAAAATGAGTATTTGGAGCGATTAAATGGAAATGTTGTGGACCCTGAATGGTCCATATACGATGACCAAAGCGTTCTGTACCTGTATAGACAATACCTTGATCTCAGAGATTTATCCATCTTAGCTATTGGGGCCATATATTTTCTTCAAATCCTAGATGCTGGTGTTGAATCTCATTTTATAAATTTTGATGTAAGTGACAATCTAACTTTGAACGTAAATCCTGTCATGCTAACGAATCAAATCCCTGGAATTAACATAAATTTGAGGTTTAGATGACAGTTAAGTTGTACTTTTGACAAGTGAAAATAGCGATAATTGGATACGGGAAAATGGGCAAGGAAATAGAGGCCATTGCTATGGAGAGAGGGCATACCATAACAAATACCTTTTCTTCAATTCAACCATTTACCATAAAATCAACCATTGAGGCAGATATAGCTATTGAATTCAGTGCTCCACATCTGGCATCAACACATATTCAATGGTGTTTGGATAAAAACATCCCAATTATCGTTGGAACAACTGGATGGTCTGATGAATTAGACCAAATCAAACAAGAGGTAGAAAAGAAGAAGGGAAGTCTTCTTTACGCTTCAAATTTCAGTATCGGAGTCCACTTATTCTGGGAGCTCAGCAAGCATTTTTCAAAAATCATGAGTAAGTATCCATCATACAAACCATCGATTACTGAAACGCATCATACCGAAAAGCTGGATGCTCCAAGCGGAACAGCAATTACAACAGCAGAGGTTATGCTTAAAAATCAAAAAGATTACAAAAGCTGGGCCCTTTCCGACGATGAAAAACACGACGATCAGGTATTACCAATCATCGCTAAAAGATTACCAGAGGTGCCTGGAACGCATGAAATCACCTATAAATCTGACATAGACTATCTATCACTTACCCATGAAGCCAAAAACAGAAAAGGTTTTGCTTTAGGAGCGGTAATTGCAGCAGAATGGTTGATTGACAAAAAAGGGACTTTTACAATGTCTGATATTATTAATTTTACGTCATTATGAGTATTCTATATTTCTTCATTTTTCTATTGATACACCCTTACCTTGGATTGTGGTGGAAATCTTTTCCCAAAGCGGGAAGAGAAAGCTGGGAGGCACTTGTGCCAGGTTATAATTATTTCGTGATTTTCAAAATTACTTGTAAAAAACCATTTTGGTCTCTCCTGCTTATTTTTCCGGGTGTACATTTAATTATGTGGGCTTCGGCTAATCTGAGCTACGTTAGAAGATTTGGATATTATTCTTTTACGGATACCTTACAAGGGATTTTCTTTCCTTATTATTTAATGTACAAATGCAGTGAAGAAAACAGTGTTTTTTTGGAAGAAACGAATTGGTCCAATTCTGTAGAAAGAGAGAACAGGAAATGGGGTGACCATGTAGCTTTATTTTTGAGTCTACCTGTTTTGGGACATGTTGTCGCTATGGCAATTGATGCCGTAACTAGAGATAAACCAGGGACCAAATCCAAAGTGAAAGAATGGGGAGACTCTATATTATTTGCTTTAGTCGCTGCGAGTATTATCCGGACCTATGTTTTTGAGCCTTTCCAAATCCCAACGGGATCTATGGAAAAAACCTTGTTGGTTGGGGATTTTTTATTTGTAAACAAGCTAGCTTACGGCCCGAAAGTTCCCGTAACTCCCCTATCCTATCCACTTGTACACAATACTGTTCCATGGGTAAACATGAAATCATATACCACATTAGAAGCTGGAGAATACACTAGGCTTCCAGGATTCGG
>QOQC01000013.1 GCA_003331365.1 Flavobacteriales bacterium
TCATCTTCAGACAAACCAAATCTGCTTGTTGTTGACTCGCTAGGCTTACTGTCATCAAGCTCAATAGATCTCCTTTTGTAAGCAGGTTCCTTTTCAAAGTCTGCAATCCCTTCAGCCCTTTTTAACTTTGCGGTATGTTCCTGTATTCTGTTTACGCGGTCTTGCGCATTTTTTTGTGCATTTTCAGATGAAACCTGTGAAGCATCAATTTCCTCAGTGCTGTCATCCTCTAAATTGTGTTTAATGATCTTATCATTTGTGAATAAATCAGTTTGACCTTCGGTATCCGTACGAGGCTCCATTTCATTGACTTCCCAAACCACACCTTCACCCTCTGAGGATTCCTCATCACTGTCTTCTAAATTAAAGACTATTTTTTCTTTGTTTTCAACCTCAGTAATTTCTTCTACTTGTTCAGGGGTTATTTCTTCTGCTGATTTTTTGACTAAGTAAGGCTCGTCTTCTTTTGCCTCTTCGGTTACGTTTTCTTGTACTGGATTTTGTAATGGCTGCTTAATTTCCACCATTTTTTTATCCTGTTCTAAATCCACAACCTTTCTTGGCTCTGGCTTTTCTAGTGGCACAATTAAATTATCGTCCGTACCAAAACCAGTTGCAATAATGGTTAGAGATAATTTATCCCCGAGGCTCTCATCGTATCCGTGACCCCAGATAACATCCGCACCAACTCCGGCTGCTTCCTCAATATAATCAGTGATTTCACTGATTTCGTCCATCATTACTTCTTTGGCTCCATAGGTCATGTTTAATAAGATGTATCTCGCCCCATGAATGTCGTTATCATTTAATAGTGGAGAGGACAAGGCCGCTTCAACTGCTTTCATAGCACGGCTTTCACCTTCCATTTCCGCAGAGCCCATAATGGCGTGTCCGCTATTACGCATTACAGTATTCACATCATTAAAATCGACATTAATTATACCCGTTTTCTTAATCACCTCTGCAATGCCTTTTGCCGCGACAGATAAAATATTATCCGCATGAGAAAAAGCAGTGGATAAAGTCATGTCTTTTCCAAACTCTTTTAAACGATCATTACTAATGATTAATAAGGTGTCTACATTTTGACGCATTTTCTCAAGTCCTTCTTGAGCTTGTTGTAAACGTCTTCTCCCCTCAAAGTTAAATGGAACCGTAACGATTCCAACTGTTAACACACCCATGTCCTTGGCAACCTGAGCAATTACTGGCCCTGCACCCGTACCTGTTCCGCCTCCCATACCAGCAGTTACAAAAACCATCTTTGTATTATTGCTTAGCAATTCTCGAATGTCTTCGATATTTTCCATAGCAGCATTCATGCCCACATCTGGAATCATACCCGCTCCTCTTCCCTCAGTAAGGTCTTTACCAAGTTGAATCTTTATTGGAACAGGTGATTCATCTAAGGCCTGCTTATCCGTATTGCATATGATAAAATCCACGCCTTCAATACCTTGATTGTACATATGATTGACAGCGTTTCCACCACCACCACCAACACCAATTACTTTAATATCTGAACTGTTTTCTTTGGGCATTGCAAATTGCATAATCTTATAATTTAAATTCTCATTTATTCTTTATCACTTTCCTCATCGACAAAAAGGTCTTTCATGCTATCCAGAACTTTTTTAAAGAACGGCCCCCTATTCTCGGGTTCTTGTTCTTTACCTTCTGTTTTGACAATTCTCATTGAATTACCTCCTTCAAATCCTTTTAAAACCAATCCTATTCCCGTAGAATACATTGGACTCATTAAATCTTTGTTATTCTCATTAGCTAAATGCTCACAAGGATACCCTATTCGAGAATACATCCCTGTGTGGTATTCAAAAAGCTGTGTAAGATGCTTAAGTTTAGATCCTCCACCCGTAATAACAATTCCTCCGATAATTTCATCAGCATATCCAGAGCTATCAATTTGTTGCTTTACCAAATGAATGATCTCTGTCATTCTTGATTCTATGATATGTGCTAAGTTTTTAACGGTAATTTCTTTCTGCGGCTGACCTCTTAAGCTCGGTATTGCAACAACTTCGAGTTCACTGCTTTCTTTAGCCAGAGCACTACCAAAAGAAACCTTTAGCTTTTCGGCATACAACTCTAAAATCTTACATCCTTTTCTAATATCTTGTGTAATGACATTACCACCATAAGGGATGACAGCCGTGTGTCGAATGATTCCCTCATGAAAAATAGCTACGTCAGTCGTACCTCCACCAATATCAACTAAAACGATACCTGCCTCCTTTTCTTCTTCGTTTAATACCGCATCAGCCGAGGCAATGGGCTCCAAAATAACATCATCAATTTGCAATCCTGCTCTCTCAACGCAGTTGTATATGTTTTTTACATTACTGACCTGACCCGTAATGATATGGAAATTGGCTTCCATGCGAACACCAGCCATTCCAACCGGATCTTTTATACCCATTTCTCCATCAACATTGTATTCTTGAGGAATGACCGTAATGATTTCCTCTCCAGGATTCATCACAAGCCCATACATATCATTAATGAATTCAGCGATATCAGCTTTCGAAATTTCACCATCTCGATTCTTTCTGGTGTAGCTACCCCTGTTCTGCATACTCCTTATATGTTGTCCTGCAATTCCAACGATGACATGCTTCAGCACCAAATCCCCATCCTTCACATTTTTCTGGGTATCAACAATGGCTTTTTCTATGGATTCAATCGTTTCCTGAATATTAAAAACAACGCCTTTTTTTACACCTAAAGATTTACTTTTGCCCATCGAAATGATTTCGATTTTTCCATGCTCATTCTTTACCCCCACAAAACAGGCAATTTTGGTGGTGCCAATATCAAGACCTACAACAATAGATTTTGATTTATTTTGAGGCGACTCTTTTGCAAACGATTTGTCCTTCATATTTCAAACTAATTTCACTATACTTACTCCACCCCTCATAAGGGATTGCTTCTTTATAAAACACCTTAAGCCTTTGGAATTTTTCCTTAACCTGCTTTGCTGTATGAGCCTTTCCAAAAACAATTTTTTGATCCCCTAAGACCGGAATCATAATGAATTCTTTGTTTTCATTCAAATAGACTTGGCCTATTAAAGATTGCAGTAAGGGGTCATTACAAACATAATTTGAAATGTGAAAGATATCGTCAATATCTCGAATACTTTTCAAGGAGTCGTTGTTGATAATTGAAATAGCAGTTTCTGTGTTAAATTTATCGTGAATATTTCCTGTGAAAACGAGCACACGTGCGGTGTGTAAATCAGACCTTTTCATTTTTTTTCCATCGGCATCTAGGTAATATGTTTCGCCCGAATTATTGAAAATTCTGGCGATTGGTTTAATCAATTCCACATCAATACTCCATTGATTATTGATTCTCTTATAGACCTGAGCACGTCGAACTTCTGGCATTTTTAATACAAAAGACTCTATCTTGTTGATATTCAGTTTTTCATGTATCTGTCCTTCGAATAAAAGACCTTCATTTTTTAGCCTCAACATCAGTTCTTGATCAGTCAGAAAGGTGTCTGGTCCATTCACCTTCATCTTAATTTGAGGAGCTTTAACAGCATCACTCATCTCCTTTTTATTCCCAAAATAAAGAACGAGTATTACCCCTATAAATAAGAGAATCCAAAGTGATATTTTCATCCATAACTTCATACCTCTTGTATAATGTTTTGGCGTAATATTTTATTCAAGGGCGAAACCAATCGGTCAATATCTCCAGCACCAATGGTCAAAACCACTCCTTCCTTAGTCTCCTTCATTATTTCAAGAACTTTTGTTGGCTCAACAAGTCTCTTCAATTTTAAATCGACCTTTGCAAGCAACCATTCGCTAGATATACCAATGATTTCTTTTTCTCTTGCAGCATAAATGGGAAGCAAATACAATTCATCAAAACGAGAAAGCTGTTCACTAAATTCAGCTCCAAAATCTTTTGTTCTGGAAAATAAATGAGGTTGAAAAATCGCAATCAATTTTTTATCGGGAAACATCATTTTTAACGAATCAATAAGGAGCTTAAGTTCCTCAGGATGATGCGCATAGTCATCGATAAACATTAAATTTTCAGTCTTGATATGAACATCAAATCTTCTTCGCACACCTTTGAAAGAAGCGAGTCCTTTTTTAATTTCAGGATAAGAAAGACCAATTTTTTCCATTAATACAATACATGATAAAGCATTAAGTACATTATGAATTCCAGGTATTCCTAACTCAAATTTACGTCCTTTATATTCATTTGAATCCACATAAAACACCATAACTCCTGCATCGTAACCAATATGATTTGCAGAATAATCTGATGTTTTTGATTCAATATTGTAAGTGCAATATTTTGAAAGTGTATGTAGTTCAATTCCCTCCCTGACAATGCACCAACCTCCAGGGTCTATTTTCATTACATATTGCTGAAAACCTTCATTAAAATGCTCCGGATCTCCATAGATATCCAAATGATCAGGGTCCATTGCCGTAACTATACTGCAATAGGGAGATAGATGTAGAAAAGAACGATCAAATTCATCTGCCTCAACTACCGCCCAATCACTATTTTTATTTACCAAAACATTGGAGTCAAAATTGGCTGAAATCCCTCCCAAAAAAGCACTGCACTGCAAATCTGTTTGACTCAGTACATGAGCAATCATTGCACTTGTAGTTGTTTTACCATGTGTGCCTGCAACACACAATGCTTTACTAAATCTTGTGATTAGACCAAGCACCTCAGACCTTTTGATTACCTTAAAATAATTATCCCGAAAATAATTCAGCTGAAATTGATCCTCTGGAATCGCAGGAGTGTATATGACAATGGTATCCTCTTTATTTAAATGCGATTTCGGTATTTTATTTTTACCGTCCTCAAAAGAGATTTCACAACCTTCAGCTATCAAGGCATCAGTAATGACAGAGCTGTTTCGATCATATCCTGCAACACTCTTTCCAAATGAGTTAAAATATCTTGCTAAGGCAGACATGCCAATACCACCGATTCCGATGAAAAAGAAATATTTATAGTCTATAATTCTCTTATTCATTTCAATATTAATTTCTCGGTTTCATTAACTATATCAGATGTTGCATTTGGTCTTGCCATGGCTATGATATTCTTGGACAATTTACTGGAAAGCTCTTTATCTAATAAAAGAGATTCTGCTTTTTCAAGGAGGTCTTTATGACAATCTGCATCCCTAACTATTAATGCAGCATCCGAACGGACTAAAGACATGGCATTCTTTGTCTGATGATCTTCTGAAACATTGGGAGAAGGAACAAGTATTACTGGTTTACCCATTAAGCACAATTCCGAAACAGATAATGCTCCAGCTCTTGATATGATTACATCTGCTGCACAATATGCGGCATCCATTCGTGAGATAAATGAAAGAAGACGGACTTCTGATTTTTGTTTGTTACCCACTCTTTTTTCGAGCTCATCAAAATAATATTTACCACATTGCCATATAAATTGATTTTCCATAGGCTCAGCCGATTCAACTCGATTAAGCATCGCTTGATTTAATGTTCTTGCCCCTAAACTACCCCCTAAAACCAAAATGGTTTTTTTATTGGGCGATAAGTCAAATGATTTATGTGCCTCTTCCCTAGAAATTTCATTTACCGAAAGGTTTTTTCTTACCGGATTTCCTGTTAGTCTGATTTTTTGTTTTGGAAAAAATTGCTCTAATCCATCATATGCAGTACAAATCATATCGACCTTTTTTGACAATAAAATATTTGTCTTCCCAGGAAATGAATTCTGTTCTTGAACTACAGTAGGAACTCCTAGCAAGGTTGCCATTTTCAATGTAGGCCCGCTGGCATATCCACCAACACCTATAACCACCTCAGGAGCAAAATTCTTAATCACCTTTCGAGCACGTAGAAGACTGATCAAAAGCTTAAATGGAAGTAAAAAATTTGAAAGGCTTAGCCTTCTTTGAAAACCCACAATAGGAAGTCCAATAATTTTAAATCCAGCATCAGGAACACGGGTCATTTCCATTTTCCCCGTAGCACCTACAAATAAAATATCGACATCTGAATTTCTTAATTTAATCTCATTGGCAATTGCAATTGCAGGAAAAATATGCCCCCCAGTTCCGCCACCAGAAATAATTACTCTAGAAATATGCTTGCTATTATCCTTCATCTAAAAATACTTTACCCGTCTTACTTCCCTTCATACTCTTGTAAGCGATTGACTGAACAATTCCAATAGATATACATGCCATAATGAGTGCAGAGCCTCCCATGGCCAAAAACGGCATATTTTGTCCAGTCACAGGAAGAAAACCCGTGCATACCAGCATATTTATGGTTGCCTGTGAAAGCAAATGAATACCAATACCCAAACAGGCATATGATTCAAAAAGACTGTCTGTTTTTAAGGCAATTTTTATAATTCTAAGTAAGAGAACGAGATATAAAAAAATAAGCAGAAAGGCGGACAAAGAACCAAATTCTTCTACAAAAGAAGCATAATAAAAATCCGCATAAGCCTCAGGTAAATATTCCTTTAATCTTCCATCGCCAACTCCCTGACCAATGATCGATCCATTGAATATGGCCAATTCTGCATTATTAGATTGTGCGTTCTCACTTACACTAGATTGATTAGGTGCGGTTTTTCGATCAATGCGATTTTCCCAGGTGTCATAACGTGGCAATAAACCAAAGTTTGGAAAGGCTTTATGAATTGTTATTGCTAAGGATATCAAAACAACCCCTCCGGCAACAATACTTGTCAATTTGAGCCAAGGCATTTTACCAATAAACAATAGAATAAATGACAATATAAAAATCATGAAGGCTGTAGATAAATTATCTTTAAAGATAAGTCCACATATTATAACTATCGGTATAAGTAATGGCCAAAATCCCTCTTTCCAATTATCGAGTTTATTCTCCTTTTTTACCAATAATCTTGACAAATACAAAATAAGAGCAAGCTTCGCAAAATCAGAAGACTGAAATGTCAAGCCGATATATGGGATTCTTATCCAACGATTGGCATCATTGACATTCACACCAAAAAACATAGTGAAAATCAACAAGACGATAGAGAGATAAAAAGCAAACTTACTGATTTGGTAAATATATTTTGAATCGATTCTATGAACCACATACATTGAAAAAAATCCAATAAGCACATACATTAAATGCTTAAATAAATAATAAAAAGGAGTGCCACCCTCGATTTTAACAAGAATAGGAACAAAGCTGTAAACTGTTACCAAGGAAAAAGAAAGCATCAAAATTGATATCATCCAAATCACTGGATCTCCTTTTAGATATTTTAAATAAGCCCTCATTTATTAAAGCTTAGAAAATAATGAAGAGAAATAATTCATGGAATATGGCCCATCTGAATCTGATGCTGTAAAGACCAAAATTCCTGGTGTAAAAGAAAAATTATTGAGATGATCTATGGCCTGTTTTATATCAACGAAATGTTTAATGTCCTTGTTAATTACTATGTCCTGACATTCTCCGTAAACAATATAATCTACAGGCTTTTTACAGTTGTCACCATAAAGATTTATATGGGCATCAATCTCTGCATAATTCCCCAACCAGATGGTTTTAAACGGAAACGATTCAATGGTTTTTGCCAAAACCGAAATATTGGGATTGTGCCAGCTAAAAGCATCCATCCCAAATAACTTCCCATGCGACCTCAGCGAGGATACAGAAGAACTTGATTGTGAGAGTTCTTGAGCTTTAGCTATAGCACTCCTGATTTTATCGAATTCCTTTTCTATCATGATTAAAGCATTCTTACCGCTTGCTTAAATTGATTTCCACGATCTTCATAGCTCTCAAACAAATCAAAACTCGCACACGCAGGAGAAAGCAAAACCGACTCATTTTTTCTAGCCAATCGATATGCATACGCAACAGCCTCAACGGCACTTCTTGCCTCAACTAATGTTTCAACTTTCGACTGAAAGGCCTCTTTTATTTTTTCATTATTTTCTCCCAAACAGATAATGGCTTTTACTTTTTCATCTACCAAAGTGATTAATTCGTCATAATCATTGCCCTTATCTACTCCACCTACAATCCATACGGTAGGTTTTTCCATACTTTCCAGAGCAAACCAGGTTGAATTGATATTGGTTGCCTTGGAATCGTTAATAAATTCTACACCATTAATCTTGGCAACAAATTCTAAGCGGTGTTCTACATTGACAAAATCCTCAAGACTTTGTCGCACAATATCCTTGCGGATTTCTACAATTCTGGCAGCTATCCCTGCCGCCAAAGAATTTTGGGTATTGTGCTTACCCTTTAAAGCTAAATCATGAATGGACATAGTAAATTGATTTTTTATATTTATTATTATTTGTTCCTTGTTTAAGTACCCTCCCACCTCTTGCTTTTTGGTTAGAGAGAATGTTGCGAGATTCATATTGGTGCTTTTTTTTTTCAGCGCCGATGTAATTCTAGAATCGTCTGAGTTATAGATAAACCAGTCTTTTTCCGTCTGATTATTTATGATTTTCATTTTCGAATTGACATATAAATTCATGTCATTTTCATATCGATCTAAATGGTCAGGAGTGATATTCAACAAAACAGATATATCCGCCCTAAAATCTTTCAAGTCATCAAGCTGAAATGAGCTTAGCTCAAGGACATAATATTCATAGTCTGAAGACGCCAACTGACGTGCAAAACTCTTTCCTATATTCCCACCGAAGCCAACGCTGTAACCTGCTGATTTAAGAATATGATACACCAACATTGTTGTTGTTGTTTTTCCATTACTTCCTGTGATACATATGGTTTTAGCAGAAGAAAATCTAGATGCAAACTCAATCTCAGAAAGCACTTTGATTTTTGAATCCTTTATGAAATTTATGATTGGTGTATTATTTGGAATTCCAGGCGACTTAATAATCAAATCAGCTTTTCCAATTTTATCAAGCGTATGTCCATTTTCTTCATAGGAAATGTCATTTCCTTCAAGCTCTTTTCGGAATTGATCTTTGATCAAATTGAAATCAGAGACAAATACATTTGCACCCACTTTTTTGGCAAGCAGAGCTGCGCCAACTCCACTTTCTCCAGCGCCAATAATTGAGATATATTTATTTTTCAAATTCATTATCTGACCTTCAATGTTACAATGGTTACTACAGCCAAAAGAACTGCCAAAATCCAAAATCGAGCAACAATTTTGGCTTCATGTAAACCTGATTTTTGATAGTGATGATGTAATGGTGCCATCTTAAAGATTCGTCTTCCTTCACCATATTTTCGTCTCGAATATTTGAAATATCCCACCTGTAGCATGACAGAAATATTTTCAATGAGAAATACACCGCACAAGACAGGAATCAGTAATTCCTTTCTAATTGAAATTGCAAAAACAGCAATAATTCCTCCAATCGCAAGACTTCCTGTATCACCCATGAACACTTGAGCAGGATAAGAATTGAACCATAAAAAACCAATACAAGCTCCTACGAATGCAGATATGAAGATGACGAGCTCCTCTGCAAAAGGGATATACATTACATTTAAATATTCAGCAAAACTGACGTGAGAACTCACATATGCCAATATGGCTAATGCGATACCAATAATAGCCGAGGTTCCCGTCGCCAAACCATCTAGTCCATCAGTCATGTTTGCACCATTGGAAACTGCAATCACAATAAATATCACAATGGGAATAAAAATTAACCAGCCATATGAACCATCCCCTCCAAGAAGCCATTTGTAGTTAAATTCATTATTCTTTACAAAAGGAATCGTTGTGGTCATTTCATCTGTTTCGACCCATTTGTAATTTTCTTTAGCATTCAAGTCACCCTCTTCATGCGAGACTAATTTTTCATTCTCCTTAAGCTGATAGTCACTGGAAACTCTCTTGTGTACAACCACATCATCCGAGAAATAGAGTACAGAGCCAACAATCAAACCAACTCCAATTTGTCCGATAATTTTAAATCTCCCCTTTAAACCTTCTTTATTTTTTTTGAATACCTTAATGTAATCATCTACAAATCCAATTAAACCGAGCCAAACTGTTGCCAGTAGCATAGTAATCACGTAAACGTTTTCCAGTCGAGCAAATAAAATGGTTGGTATGAGTATAGCCCCCAGAATAATCAACCCTCCCATAGTCGGAGTTCCAGATTTCTCCATTTGACCTTCTAATCCCAAATCTCGAACTGTCTCACCAATTTGTTGTCTTTGAAGACGGCCAATGATTCTTTTCCCAAAAACGATTGAAATAATTAAAGAAGAAATTAAAGCCAAAGCAGCTCTAAATGAAATATATCCAAATAATCCAGCTCCCGGAAAATTGTACTTCTCTAAAAATTCAAAAATATAATACAGCATTAGTTTTCAATTTGATTTAAAAATTCACTTGCAATCTGGTAATCATCAAAATCGTGTTTGACTCCATTAATCTCTTGGTATTTTTCGTGACCCTTTCCTGCGAGGAGAATGATATCCGTACTATCGGCTAGTTTTATAGCCAGTTTTATAGCCTCCCTTCTATCAGTAATCGAAAGCGTCATATCTCTTTCTCCCTGATTCAAGCCATTTTTCATATCATCTAAAATCATCTCAGGGTTTTCACTTCTTGGATTGTCAGAAGTAAGGATAAGTTGGTCACTCATTTTGGCAGCAATAGAAGCCATTATGGGGCGTTTTTTAGCGTCTCTGTCTCCCCCACAACCTACAACGGTAAAAAGTTTTACATTTTTCTTTTTTATACTATTGATGGTAGAAAGCACATTTTCTAATGCGTCAGGTGTATGGGCATAATCTACTATTGCGGTGGGACCATTTTGACCTTTAACATACTGAAATCTACCATCGACAGACCTCAAATTGCTTAATGAACTAAGTGTTTTTAATTTATCCTCGCCAAGAAGTGCAGCAGTAGCAAATACAGCTAGTAAATTGTATGCATTGAATTGACCGATTAATCTTGAATAAAATTCTTTTCCATCCAAGTTTAAAATGAGTCCTGATATCTCATTCTCAATAATTTTAGCTTTAAAATCTGCTGGCGTTTTGAGGGCGTAATTATATTTTTGAGCAGCAGTATTTTGCAGCATCACCGTTCCATTTTTATCATCAATATTTGTGAGTGCAAAAGCGTTTGGTGAAAGCTCATCAAAAAACTTTTTCTTTGCTTTTATATACTCATCAAAGGTCTTGTGATAATCTAAATGATCATGACTTATATTTGTAAACACCCCTCCCTTAAACACAATCCCATGTATGCGATTTTGAACGATGGCATGAGAGCTAACTTCCATAAAGCAATGGGTACACCCCTCGTTTACCATTTCATTTAATAAATGATTCAATGTAACAGGGTTTGGCGTAGTATGCGTTGCCTTTAATGATGTATCAACAACCTTATTTGTTACAGTAGAAATTAAACCGCATTTATAGTTAAGCTGTCTATACAATTCATGCAACAAGGTTGCCGTGGTTGTTTTTCCATTGGTGCCGGTAATTCCAATCAGATTAATCTTCTTAGATGGAAAATTGTAAAAGGCACTCGCCATTAACGCCAAAGCCGCAGAGCTATCCTCCACGACTATTAAAGTCAAATCATTTTGCTGATATTCTACATTTTTTTCAGAAACGATACACCTACATCCCTGTTCAATTGCCGACTTTACGTAATCATGACCATCTGCCATTTCTCCTCGAATTGCAAAGAAAACATCTCCTTGGGAAGCTTTTCTCGAATCAAATTGCAAACCACTTACTGCAAGATGATCATCCCCCTGAATCAAATCAAACTTGAATCCAATCAATATGTCTTTTAATTGTTTCATTATTCCGATAATGTGATTTGAATTAAACGCCCTTTTTCTATCTCCTCTCCCGCTCTCACAGATTGGTAAGCAACTTTTCCAAAACCCTTAATATCAACTATATACCCCATGTCTTCAAGAAGAAAAACAGCATCTCTAGCAGTCATCCCTTTGACATTTGGCATCACGTTTTCTTTAATTTTTCTATCACTTAGTTGAATTTCTGAAGCAGATTTTGTGGAATTAACCCATTTACCCTTTCTCCCAATTTGATAACCGTAACCTAATTCTGTGAGTGATCTAGAAATATCTGACTTATACCCCGCTTTTATTTCAGGAGATTTAGATGCCCGTTTCGCATCTTCATTAACTGCATCATGAAACTGTAAATTTGATGCATAAACCTTATTAGCAACAGCAGCGAAAACAGTTCCCGAAACACTTGCACCATGAATTTTTACCTTAGGTTTATAAATTACCACGATGCAAGAGTACAAAGGGTTATCTGCGGGGAAATACCCACAAAATGACGCTTGATAATCTGATTTATCCTGGTTTAAAAACTCACCAGACTTGTCCATAAGCTTAGCTGTTCCTGTTTTTCCTGCTATATTGAACTCAACACTTTCCAGATTTGACCCGGTACCATTTGTCATTACACCTTCCAGACATTTTTTAACCTTATTTACAGTTGATTGAGAACATATTTTGTCCTTTATAACAATTGGGGGGAAACGTTCAACAAGTTCTCCTGACCGCCTTATTTCCTCTACAAATAATGGCTTCATCATCTTTCCATTATTCGCGACAGAATTATAAAGACATAATGTTTGGAGAGGCACCTGCTCAACCTCATACCCAATAGCCATATATGGAATAGATAATCCCGACCAAACCGCAGTTCCTGGTATAGAGACCAGTGGCTTCTTTTCTCCAAGCAAGTTGATCCCCACTGGTTCGGTCAATCCAAATTGCTCAAGACGGGCAATAAACTTATATGGATCATTTTTATATTTTTCATTAATCGTTGGGGCAAGTACATTGGAAGATTTTTCAAATGCTTGTTTTACCGTTATCATTCCATAACCTCTACCGTAGTTTGAATCATACAAGGGCTTATTTGACCCTTTAAATGAGTATTTTCCTTTTGCATGCACGATTTCGTTTAAATCAAGTTTACCATCCTCAAGGGCAGCCATTAATGAAGCCAATTTAAATGTAGAGCCAGGAGCAGTTCGACTACCAATGGCATAATTATAAGGTTGAGAAAAGGAATTATCATCATGTCTTTTCAGATTGGAGATGGCCCTTATATACCCTGTTTTTACCTCCATCACAATAACGCATCCATGCGATGCATCCATTTCAATAAGCTGTTTTTCTAGTTCTGAATGAACCACCTCCTGTATATCGGAGTCAATTGTCAGCACCAAGTCTGCTCCTGATATGGCCCTCTCCTCGTATTCCCCAGTTTTCTTCCATCCTGTAGCCAATTTCTGCACAATATGCTTCCCTGGCTTGCCCGCAAGTACATCATGAAATGCGCCTTCAACTCCAATTGCTGTAACCTTTCCTTCACTTTCAGAATACCTGCCTATTGTTCTTGATGCATATCCTCTGAGTTTTTTACGAACTGAGACTTCATCATCATCAATGAGGCCTCCCTTATTTCTACCTTTCTCAAAAATGGGAAGCTTTCTTAGTTTTTTTCGTTGCTCATTAGTCACTTTTCTTTGCAGACGAAGAAACTGACTCCCTTTAATACGTTTTTCACTAATCAGATTTTCATATTCTTGAGGTGTTCTATCTCCAAAAAGCTGACTTAAACCGGATGCAAGATTTGAGATTTCTGAATCGAAAAGGTCCTGATCAATAACTGACGGATCCATAGCAATATTGTAATAGTTTATCGTTGTCACTAAAGGATTTAAATCCTTATCGAGGATGTCACCATATTCGGCCTCTTCAATGATTGTCTTTTTTGGTATTCTGTCGTCCTCTGAATTAAATAAGCTTTTTTCATTGGTCAGCTGGATGGAGAGGGTCATCCATAGCACAAGTACCATGAGAAGCACAAAACTGAAGTAAATAATATACGCTCGATAAAAAAGAAAATCCTTATTCTTGCTCATTCGATCATTTTTTAATTCGTATTACTTTGGTTGCATTCAGCGACTCTTTTAATTCAAGTTCCTGTAATTTTTCAACCAGCTTATATCTTTTTGTTTCTTCCTCAAGCTTTGTTTTGGATTCTATAAATTCAGCTGCATTCTGATTGAGTTCTATTTCATTTATTTTGATTTCATCGTTTAGCTGCTTCACATAATACCCTTTGGCTACAAATACAATCAAAAGCAGAATGATGAAGAATATGTATGGAAGATTATTCAGTACAAAAGACTTTGTCAAAAACTCACCATTTAGAATTTGAGTGAGCGCATTAACGTCTTTCCCAGATTTGACCGACTTATCAGTCCCGCTTGATGATTTATCCACTTTACCCATTTTTCTCTGCTATTCTTAATTTGGCACTACGCGACCTGGTGTTTTCAGTTAATTCATCACTTTCAGGCGTAATTGGCTTCCTGTTCACTTCCGATAAAGGTTTTATGGGATTTCCATAAAAATCTTTTTTCAGAACCCCTTCAAAATTTCCCCGCTTCATGAAGTTTTTCACAATTCGGTCTTCCAATGAATGATAAGAAATGACAACGAGGCGACCGCCAGGACTTAGTAAATCAGCAGCCTGGATTAAAAAGCTTTCCAAAACCTCTAATTCCTTATTTACTTCGATTCTTAATGCCTGAAATACTTGAGAATAATACTTATGCTCCTTAAATTTTGGAGCTAACTTTGACAAGAGCTCAATAAATTCTTGAGTCGTGCGTATTGGTTGACTTACTCTTTGCTGAATGATTGTTGAAGCTAGCTTACGCGCATTTTTTATTTCTCCATACTTCTTAAATATTTCAACCAGGACTCCCTCCTCATAATCATTAATAATGTCAGCTGCAGTAGTTGAGGCAGTCTTATTCATTCTCATATCGAGATCAGCCTGTCCACGTATTGAAAACCCGCGTTCAGGAACATCAAATTGATGAGACGAAACTCCAAGATCTGCTAAAATTCCATCTACCTTTTCAACCTTTCTTGCCCTGAGCTGATTTGATAGAAATGAAAAATTCGATTGAATGAATTCAAAATTAGAAGCACTCCAAATATTTGATTTTGCATCCGAGTCCTGGTCTAAACCAAAGAGAAAACCTTGCTCATTTAGCTTTTCATAAATAGCTCGAGAATGCCCTCCTCCACCAAAGGTGACATCAACATAAGTGCCATCCGCATGGATATTTAAGCCCTCAATACAGGCCTCCCTAAGAACAGGTATGTGATATGTATTAACCTTCTCTGTCATCCAAGTCGCCCATTACTTCATTCGCTAAATCAGCAAAGTCCGTCATGTTCTCTTCAATCATATTGAAGTACTTGGATTTATCCCAGATTTCTATTCGATCATTGTAAGCTATAAGCATAACCTCTTGACCCAAACCCACTCTTTCTGAGTGAGCCGTAGGCACTAAAGCTCTTCCAGCTTTATCAAGAGACACATGTTTTGCCCCTTGATGAAACAATCGATAGAACATTCGATTTTGTGGCTTAAACAAATTCATTTTGGACAGCTTTTTACTCATAGCCTCCCATTCTGAGATTGGATATAAAGTTAAGCAGTCTTCAAAACCCTTATTTAACATAAAATCGCGCTGAGCATTGGCAGGGAGCTGTTTACGCAGACCCGAAGGGAAAAGAAATCTTCCCTTGCTATCTAACTTAACCTCAAATTCTCCTACTAATCCTGACATAACGAATATATGGTTAAAAATAATGGATTTTTACCACTTTTTACCACCAAAAATTAAATTGTTGAAAACTTATAACGCAATTTACATTATTTTGTTTCAGTAACCTAATGTAAATACTGTATTTATTGAATTTTTAAGAAAAAATAAAAAGTGGTAAAAAGTGGAAAACTATTTACTTATTAACAATTTTGAGTTTCCCTTATTTCCATACTTTTGTCAAGTGAAAATCGAAGGAAAATATTGGGTTTTATTGTTGCTTCTATCCCTAATCTGGGGAAGCTCATTTATGCTAATGAAGCTAGGAATGTACACTCCTTCTGACGAAGTCGTTTTTAATTCTAACCAGGTTGCGGCCCTAAGGTTAACTTTGGCAAGCCTTGTCCTTCTGCCCTTTGGATATAGAGCCTTTAAAAGAATTAACCTCAAAAAAGACTGGTCTTATTTTTTATTAGTAGCCATATGCGGAAACATGTTTCCAGCTTTCCTTTTTACCTATGCAGAAACAGGCATATCCTCAGGATTCGCAGGTATGCTCAATAGCATGACTCCTATTTTCACCATATTTATTGGTTTTGGCTTTTTTCAAGTTAAAATGACATGGACTCAAATCATAGGATCCCTTATAGGCAGTATTGGCGTAGTTTTACTTTTATTTTTTGGAAAATCTGTATCCCTTAAAGGTGAATGGGTACATATCATTTCAGTTGTAATTGCAACCCTTTGTTACGCGATAAGCTTAAGTGTAATTCGATATAAACTCAAACAATATAAATCTATCGATATCGCCACTATTGCATTTTTAATTTTATTAATTCCTTCTTTAATGATTTGCACTTTTGAAGAAACATGGCTCGTTTTTATAAACAATTCACAAGCCAATTCTAGCTTCATTGCCATTAGTATTCTGGGACTTATTGGAACTGCTTTTGCTTTATTTCTTTTTAATAACATTATAAAAAACACCTCTGCACTATTCGCAAGCTCCGTAACTTACTTTATTCCAATTGTTGCGGTAATTATAGGATTTTTCTTCGGTGAGCAGCTCTCAGTTTATCAAATTTTATCAATGTTTATCGTTCTTTCAGGGGTATTCCTGGCAAATTTTAAAAGCCCAAAAAATACAAGCCATTAATTTCTTACAATATTTTGACTGATTAGAATAAAACATTATCTTTGCAGACCAATTTTGGATGAACTTTTAAAGTAAATATTGTTATGTACGCAATAGTAGAGATAGCAGGGCAGCAATTTAAAGTGCAAAAAGACCAAAAAGTTTTCGTTCATCGACTTGATGCAAAAGAAGGATCAAAAGTAGAATTTGACCAAGTTTTGTTAATAGATGATAAGGGAAAAGTTAATGTTGGCGCCCCGGCTGTAGATGGTGCAAAAGTCACCGCAGAAGTAGTAAGTCACGTCAAAGGTGATAAAGTAATCGTTTTCAAAAAGAAACGAAGAAAAGGATACAAGAAAAAGAATGGACATCGTCAGGCTTTTACCGAGCTTTCGATTAAAGGGATTAAAGTAAAAAAACCAGCCGCTAAGAAAGCAGCTGCAGAAAAATAAAAGAATATGGCACATAAGAAAGGAGTAGGTAGTTCGAAGAACGGTCGTGAATCTCAAAGTAAAAGATTAGGTGTTAAAATATTTGGTGGACAGGCTGCAATTGCCGGAAACATTATTGTTCGTCAGAGAGGAACACAGCACCACCCAGGAGATAACGTAGGTATGGGAAAAGATCATACTTTGTTTGCACTGCAAGATGGTTTAGTTGAATTCAAGAAGAAGAAGAATAATAGATCATTTGTTTCTATCGTTCCTTTTGAATCAGCGGAAGCATAGGACTTCACAAAAATATTTGAAAGGCCGACTTTTGTCGGCCTTTTTTGTTTGATAGATTTATATTTGTAAGTGTGAAACTCTTGAGAAAATATCGATTTCTGTGTTCAGTATTGTCTGGCTTAATGCTGATGCTTTGCTTTCCGTACTCCGGAAGCATAACACCATTGGTTTTTATTTCACTCGTCCCTTTACTGATCGTTGAGGACTATATCACCACAAATAAACTTCCTTCGCGAAATGTATTTATACATGCATTTATATGTTTCTTCATTTATAACTTGGGAACCTCATACTGGATTTACAACTCAAGTGCTGAAGGGGGTATTTTTGCCTTTATTTTCAATACCACAATGATGTGTCTGGCTTTTCAGTCTTTTCATTTTATCAAAAAACATCTGGGAAACCATAAAGGATACCTTTCACTTCCTTTTGTTTGGTTAGGATTTGAACATGCACACACCAATTGGGAATTTTCCCACCCTTGGCTTTCCTTTGGGAATGTATTCTCAATAAGAACAAACTGGATTCAGTGGTATGAATATACCGGTATTAGCGGTGGAACTTTATGGGTGATTGTAATCAATTTACTCTTTTTCTTACTTGTTAAAAAATGGTTCGCCAAAGAGAAAATTAAAAAGGTTGCTTGGATTACTGGACTCGTTCTCCTTGTTCCCATGGTCTTTTCATTACTCATTAAATGGTCCTACGAAAACAAAACAGATAAACAGAAAAAGCCATTTGAAGTGGTTATCGTACAGCCTAATATTGATCCATATAATGAAAAGTTTACCGGTGGTCCAAGGAAACAAACGGATAAATTTATCAGTCTTGCAAATTCAAAAATCACATCTAAAACTCAGCTAGTTGTTTATCCGGAAACTGCCCTTAGCTATAGCTTTTATGAGGATGATTTTCAGCTTCTTTCTGTTTTTCCAAGTTACCTCAGTTCCGTTAGAAGATGGAACACCAATATACTTATTGGGGCATCTACAATGAAAAGATTCAACACCAAACGCTCGAAAGCATCAAGAAAAAATCCAGATGGAACTTACACTGAACATTACAACTCTACGATACTCATAGATAAAAATTTAAATAACGACTTTATACATAAATCAAAGCTGGTTGTTGGTGTAGAAAAAATTCCTTATTCGGATTTTCTACCATTCCTGGAGGATTTAGCCATTGACAATGGTGGAATTGTCGGTTCATTAGGTGAAGAGGATAGTGTGAAAATATTTAATACTTCAGTTGGAAAAATTGCACCAATTGTATGCTATGAGTCCATTTATCCTGAATTTGTTGCAGAACAATGTCGCAAAGGAGCTGAGCTCCTAAGTGTAATAACCAATGACGGTTGGTGGGGAGATACGCCAGGCTATAAACAACATTTTAGCTTTTCTCGTTTAAGAGCTATTGAAAACAGAAGGTGGTTAGTCCGCTCAGCCAATACTGGAAAAAGTGGCGTAATTTCACCTACAGGGGAAGTTATTTCAGAAACTCAATGGTGGAAAGAGGATGTATTATTGGCACAAACTGAGTTGCTAAATGAAAATACTGTTTTTTCAATTTATGGAGATTATCTCGGACGTAGCTCAGCTTTTGTTTGGATGTTGATTTTTATTTATGCTATTTCAAAAAAAATATTGCCCAGCAGAAAATAGTTAAACCGGTCCGGCATAGACGATATGACTTTTCAATTCATTTGACAAGACCACAGATTCATTAAATAAGCCAAAAACACTTGACCCACTGCCTGACATCGAGGCATAAATTGCACCAGCCTCATAAAGCTCAGTCTTTAGTGCTTTTATTTGAGGGTGTTTATTAAAAATGTGCTCTTCAAAGTCATTCTTTAAATAATTTTCCCAGCTTTCGGAGGGCATAGATAGGACTTCTTCAAGTGGCATTAAATGATTTGAATATGTAACATTTGAATAGGCTTCTTTCGTTGAGATATGAATCCCAGGATTCATCAACACTAAATACTTGGGAATTGAAGTCACATTTAACTTTGTCAAAAGTTCCCCGCGACCTGTCGCAAGCTGAAGCCCTCCCCTAACAAAAAAAGCACAATCACTTCCGAGCTCCGCCGAGATTTCCTCCATTTCGTTTTCTGAAAGCTTTAGCTGAAATAAATCAACCAACATTTTTACTACCGTTACAGCATCTGAAGATCCTCCTCCTAATCCTGCCCCAATTGGAATTTGCTTTCTAAGGTGAATTCGAACATTAGGTATTCCATATTGATTTTGAAGAAGATCATACGCTCTTGTACACAAGTTATCCTTGGAGTCACCCCCTACATCAATCCCGGATTGCATAAATTGAAATTCATCAGATTTGATAATCTCAATAATATCAAAAAAAGGGACCGCCATCATACCCGTCTCAATTTGATGAAAGCCATCTGGTCTTTTACCAATAATTCGAAGCCCTAAATTGATTTTTGCTGGTGCAAATGCAATCATAAATACAAATATAAAAGATTGTAAAGCGTTTCGTAATTATATTTTTTACAACTTTATGTTATGTCCCAAAAAGAAATTAAAGAGCATCAATTATTCATATCTAGCTTTCGTCTTGTTTTTCAATTATGGAAAGACAACAAAGGCTCCATAAAAAACAAAAAAATGTTCTTCAAGATATTTCTTTTCACGAGTATCAGTGCTCCATTTAGGTGGTTTCAAAAATTGATATATCAGCGAAAAATTAATGCTGTGAATCTTAAAAACAAACCACCTATTTTCGTTATCGGGCATTGGCGAAGTGGAACAACTCACTTGCATTATGTTTTGGCACAAGATCAACGATTCTCATTCCTAGAGGCTTTCCAAGCATTTTTCTTCAGGACAGCTTTTGTTTCCAGGTCTTTTATGAAGCCATTGTTGAATAAATTGATGCCTAAAACCAGACCGCAAGACAATGTTGAAATCAATGCCAGTGCTCCAACTGAAGAAGAACATCCCCTAACTAATTTGACTCATAGAAGTGGAATGCAATCCTTTTTCTTTCCAAAAAATATAAGCTATTTTAATGAATATAATGTTTTCGAAACCTCAAAGGAAAACATAAAGGCTTGGCAAAAAGTATATGATAAAATGCTCAAGAGTATCGCTTATTACAATGGGCAGCAAAAACAATTACTTCTTAAAAACCCCCACAATACAGGACGAATAAGAATCCTTAAAAAAATGTACCCGAATGCGAAATTTATCTTCATTCACAGAAATCCATACGAGGTTTTCAATTCTACAAAACATCTATACCAAACCACCATTAAATCTCAATTCTTACAAGAATTTAGCGAAGGTGATATAGAAAAAAGAGTTCTACATTGCTATGAAAAAACAATGCTTGCCTACCTCCAACAAAAAGAAGAAATAGATGAAAATAATTTGATAGAGATTTCATATAACGAATTGAGTTCAAAACCCATAGAATGCATGGAGAAAATATATGAACATCTTAATCTCGGAGACTTCAAAAAGGTTCAACCCCAATTCGAGTCATACTTAAGCAAACAAAAAGGTTACAAGAAAAATGCCTTTAAGCCAATTGATCCAGCTCTAAAAAAGCAAATCAATGAACGGTGGAAGTTCGCTTTTAAAGTATGGAATTATCAAATGAACTAATGTTAAATTAGGTCAGTAAATCAAATGATTTTAATAGTTTTGTAAGAAGAAAATATAATCAACTCATGAGTATATACTTAGATTTCGAGGAGCCCATTCAAGCGATTGAGGAACAAATTGAAAAAACAAAAGAAATTGGTCAATCAACAGAAGTTGATATGTCCGACAAAATTCAAGAGCTTGAACTAAAGCTGAAAAATAAAACAAAGGAGATTTTTACCAATCTTACTCCTTGGCAGCGCGTTCAGCTATCAAGACATCCTGAAAGACCTTATACCCTAGCCTATATAAATGCAATAACCGAAAGTAATTTCATCGAGCTGCACGGTGATCGAAATGTTAAAGACGATAAAGCGATGGTTGGAGGCTTTGGATTGCTCGACGGTAGATCTGTAATGTTCATTGGTCAGCAAAAAGGTGTAAACACCAAAATGAGACAATATCGAAACTTCGGTATGCCAAACCCAGAAGGCTATAGAAAAGCACTGAGATTAATGAAGCTCGCAGAAAAGTTCAATAAGCCTGTAGTTACTTTTATTGATACCCCAGGAGCGTTTCCAGGCTTGGAGGCTGAAGAACGAGGACAAGGCGAAGCAATTGCAAGAAATATCTATGAAATGATGAGGTTAAAAGTTCCAGTAATTTGCATTATCATTGGTGAAGGAGCATCAGGTGGAGCTTTAGGTATAGGCGTAGGTGATAAAGTCGTAATGCTCGAGAATACATGGTATTCTGTAATATCCCCGGAGTCATGCTCGTCTATTTTATGGAGATCGTGGGAATTTAAAGAAAAAGCAGCTGACGCTTTAAAGCTTACATCAAAAGACATGTCTAAAAACAAGCTGGTTGATGATGTGATAAAAGAACCAATAGATGGAGCACATCGTTCACCCAAATTAATATTTGATCGCGTCAAAAAAAATATTAAAAAGTATTTACAAGAATTAGATAAAATTCCAGCTGAAGAACGTATTGAGCAAAGAATTGAAAAGTTCAATAAAATGGGTGTCTGGAAGTAGTGAATTAATAACATAAAATGAATGATCTCCCATCTACACCCATTGAATATTTAAAAGGTGTCGGGCCCCAAAAAGCAACATTACTCAATAAAGAGTTGGAGATTTACAATTATGGAGATTTACTTTTCCATTTTCCCTACAGATATGTAGACCGATCTTATTTTACAAAAATCAATGATCTGCATTATGAAGACAGCTATGTTCAGCTAAAAGGGAAAATAGATCAAATCAAGGAAAGCGGAAAAGGAAGATACAAAAAGCTGTCTGCTAGATTTAGTGATGGAACGGGAGATATTCAGCTCATCTGGTTTCAGGGAGTTTCATGGATTAAATCTAGCTTAACCATTGATAAAACCTATATCATTTTTGGTAAACCAAAGGTCTATTCGAAAAAATGGTCGATTCCCCACCCGGAAATGACAATCGTTACCCATAACGCCATAAGAACTGGATTTTTCCCGCTATATCCGAGTACCGAAAAGCTCAACTCAAAAGGACTGAATTCTAAGGGTATCGAAAAACTCATATCTTTAATTATACCCCAAATTGGTCAATCCTTTCCCGAAACGCTTTCTGATGATATTTTAAATGAATACCGTCTCATTTCAAAAAAAGAGGCCATTAAGAAAATTCATCAACCCAAAAGTCAGCAAGAAATCCAGCAGGCTGTATTACGATTGAAATTTGAAGAATTATTTTACTTACAACTGGAATTACTGATTCGAAAAAAACTGAGTTCCATCAAACACAAAGGATTCGTTTTTAAAGATGTAGGCCCTATGTTTAATACATTTTACCAAGACAATTTACCTTTTCAACTTACAAATGCTCAAAAGAGAGTCATTAAAGAAATCCGAAAAGATTTTTTGAGTGGAGAGCATATGAATCGATTATTACAAGGGGATGTTGGAAGCGGAAAAACACTTGTTGCCCTAATGACTATGCTTTTAGCCGCTGATAACGGATTTCAAGCGGCGATTATGGCCCCAACCGAAATATTGGCCACTCAACACTATGAGAGCATTAAAGACTTCCTCAAGGAACTACCCATAGAAATTTCTTTACTCACAGGTTCAACCAAAAAATCAGCTCGAAAAACAATTCATGAGGGGTTAGAAAAGGGTGAGATTCATATTTTAGTCGGGACTCATGCTCTTCTCGAAGATACTGTTCAATTTAAAAATATAGGTCTTGTGGTTATTGATGAACAGCATAGGTTTGGAGTCGCTCAGCGGTCTAAAATGTGGAGAAAAAACACCAATCCACCTCATATTCTTATCATGACCGCAACACCGATTCCAAGGACCTTGGCCATGACTTTTTATGGAGACCTTGAGGTATCTGTAATTGATGAGCTTCCTCCTGGAAGAAAAGAAATTCGTACAAGCCATCGTTACGAAAAACACAGACTAAACGTTTTTGAATTTGTCCGATCACAAATCAAACTTGGGAGGCAAATTTACATGGTGTACCCCCTAATTAAAGAATCTGAAAAGTTGGATTTTCACAATTTAATGGATGGTTTTGAGGCAGTTTCAAGATCTTTTCCTTTACCAGAGTATAAGGTGAGTATTGTTCATGGACAGATGAAAAGTGATGAAAAAGAATTTGAAATGCAGCGTTTCGTAAAAGGAGAAACTCAAATAATGGTAGCCACAACCGTAATAGAGGTTGGCGTTAATGTACCCAATGCTTCAGTTATGATTATCGAGAGTGCTGAAAGGTTTGGTCTTTCGCAGCTACATCAGCTGAGAGGTCGAGTTGGTCGTGGTGCTGACCAATCATATTGTATTCTAATGACAGGGTTTGAGCTTTCAAAAGAATCTAAAAAACGGATGCAAACAATGGTTGAGTCGAATGATGGTTTTACCATTTCAGAAGTAGACCTTAAGCTAAGAGGTCCAGGAGATTTAATGGGGACACAGCAAAGCGGTCTACTAGATCTTAAGATTTCAGATCTGCGTAAAGATGGACAAATTGTAATTCTAGCAAGAGAAGCTGCAAGAAAGCTTATTCATGAGGATCCTAAATTTGAACTTGAGAAACACAGCCGAATTAAACAGCACATCGACAAAATTATTTTAACCAAGCCAGACTGGGGTAAAATTGCATAAAAAAGGGCGCCGAAGCGCCCTATATTTATTCTCTGTAAAAAATTATTCCTTTTCCGCCTCTAATGATTCCAATGCTTGTTGTGATCCAACAATCATTTTTTGGAATTTTCTTACACCTGTACCCGCAGGAATAAGATGTCCAACAATCACATTCTCCTTCAATCCAAGAAGATGGTCTTCTTTTCCTGAAATAGCCGCTTCGTTAAGAACCTTAGTTGTTTCTTGGAATGAAGCCGCTGAAATAAACGACTGCGTTTGTAGAGATGCTCTCGTGATTCCTTGAAGCATTGGCTTCGATGTAGCAGCTCGAGCTTCTCGCGCATCAACTAAAGTTTTGTCTTCTCTTTTTAGTTTAGAATTCTCGTCTCTTAGCTTACGTACTGAAACAAGCTGTCCTTTCTTCAATTCTTCAGAATCTCCTGCATCTTTAACCAACATCATTCCAAACAAGGCATCATTCTCTTCCATGATATCTGCCTTATGTACAGACTGACCTTCCAAGAAACGTGTATCACCAGAATCAATAATTTCTGCTTTCAGCATCATTTGTCTTACAATAACTTCGAAGTGCTTGTCATTAATTTTCACTCCTTGAAGTCGATATACCTCTTGAATCTCATTTACAATGTATTCTTGGACTTTTGTAGGCCCTTCAATATTCAATATATCTTTTGGCGTAATTGCTCCATCAGATAAAGGTTGTCCTGCACGAACAAAGTCATTTTGCTGAACAAGAATATGCTTTGAAAGTGGCACTAGGTACTTGTGATCATTTCCAACCTTCGGTGTGATAATGATTTCTCTATTACCTCTTTTGATGTTTCCATATGAAGCAACACCTTCAATTTCTGAAACTACTGCAGGATTTGATGGGTTTCTTGCCTCAAATAACTCAGTTACACGAGGTAGACCACCAGTAATATCTCCTGTTTTACCAGCTGTTCTCGGTATCTTGACTAGGACCTTTCCTTCATCAATTTTATCACCTTCGCTTACTGAAATGTGAGAATTAACAGGGATGGAATATTCAAATAAAACTTCCTTCGATTTAGGGTCAACGATATGAATTGCGGGTGGTTTTTTTCTGTCCTTTAATTCAGTAATCACTTTTTCTGTAAATCCTGTTTGCTCATCTACCTCTTCCCTATATGTGATTCCTTTGATGATATTCTCAAAAGCCACCTTTCCTTTAAATTCGGAAATAATAAGTGCATTATAAGGATCCCATTTACAAATTACATCGTCCTTTTTAATTTTGGTTTTGTTTTTAACCAAGAGCTCTGATCCGTATGGAATATTTGTATTCATTATAACGATTCCGGTTTTCTCATCAGTTATCTTGAGCTCACCAGATCGACCAACAACAATGATTTTCTTCTCACCATCCTCTACTCTTTCTATTGTTCGAAGTTCATCTATTTCAAGATAACCATTCCCTTTCGCTTTAATATCTGATACATCAGCAATGTTAGATGCTGTACCCCCAACGTGGAAGGTACGAAGTGTCAGCTGCGTTCCTGGTTCACCAATAGATTGAGCGGCAACTACACCTACTGCGTCTCCGCGCTGAGCAAGCCTATGATTTGAAAGATTCCTTCCGTAACATTTCGAACAGACTCCTCTTCTCATTTCACAAGTCAATACTGAGCGAATTTCAACCTCTTCAATTTCGGCATCCTCAATTTGCTTTGCAATGTCCTCAGAAATCAACTCACCTGCAGCAACAATAAGGTTATCAGATTCTGGCATGTAAATATCATGAACAGAAGTTCTTCCTAATATTCGATCATACAATGGTTCGACAATCTCATCATTTTTCTTTAAAGCAGTAGCTACAATACCTCTGAGCGTTCCGCAATCTTCAGAATTAATTACAACATCCTGAGCCACATCTACTAAACGACGCGTTAAGTAACCAGCATCCGCAGTCTTTAGGGCGGTATCTGCAAGTCCTTTACGAGCACCGTGAGTAGAAATAAAGTATTCTAGAATGGATAATCCTTCTTTAAAGTTTGAAAGAATCGGATTTTCAATGATTTCCTGAACGGAAGCACCAGATTTTTGCGGTTTCGCCATTAATCCCCTCATTCCTGAAAGCTGACGAATTTGCTCTTTAGATCCCCTTGCTCCTGAATCAAACATCATATATATTGAATTGAATCCTTGTCTATCAGTTTTCAATTGATCCATTAAAGTATGCGTCAATCTTGAGTTTGTATGTGTCCAGATATCAATAATTTGGTTGTATCTCTCATTATTGGTAATCAGACCCATGTTGTAATTATCCATTACCTCTCTCACCTGTCCTTCTGCCTTATTTACAAGCGTCTCTTTTTCTTTAGGTATAATAATATCATCTAGATTAAAGGACAATCCTCCTTTGAAGGCCATTGTGTAACCTAAACCTTTAATTTCATCTAAGAAAAGAGCTGTTCTAGAAGTTCCACAAACCTTTAATACCTTACCAATAATATCTCTTAGTGCTTTTTTGGTAAGTACATCATTGATATATCCAACCTCTTGAGGTACCTTTTCATTAAAAATGACGCGTCCACATGAAGTTTCGATCAATTTTAATTCCGGTTCTCCAAGATGATTTAAATCATAGGTTTTAACCTTAATTTGTGCATGTAAATCAAGTTTGCCTTCATTATAAGCAATAATTACTTCTTGTGGAGAATAGAAAATACCATCTTCACCTTTAACCACATCATCTTTCATGGACTTCTTACTCTTCGTAATGTAATATAGTCCTAGAACCATATCCTGAGATGGAACGGCAATAGGTGCACCATTCGCAGGATTCAAAATATTGTGTGAGGCAAGCATTAACATTTGTGCCTCTAGAATAGCCGCGTTTCCAAGAGGTACGTGAACCGCCATCTGGTCACCATCAAAATCCGCATTAAATGCCGTTGTTACAAGTGGATGCAATCGAATCGCTTTTCCTTCAATTAGCTTTGGCTGAAATGCTTGGATACCCAATCTGTGAAGTGTCGGTGCCCGGTTTAAAAGAACAGGGTGCCCCTTCAATACATTTTCTAAAATATCCCAAACCACTGGCTCTTTTTTATCTACAATTTTCTTAGCAGATTTTACAGTTTTAACGATTCCTCTTTCAATCATCTTACGAATAATGAAAGGCTTGTATAATTCAGCTGCCATATCCTTTGGCAAACCACATTCATGTAGCTTTAGGTTTGGTCCAACGACAATTACAGAACGTGCAGAATAATCAACCCTTTTACCTAACAGATTTTGTCTGAATCGACCTTGCTTTCCTTTTAAAGAATCTGATAAAGATTTTAATGCTCTATTGGATTCTGTTTTAACAGCGCTTGACTTTCTCGAGTTATCAAAAAGAGAATCTACAGATTCCTGAAGCATTCTTTTTTCATTTCGAAGAATAACCTCTGGAGCCTTAATCTCAATTAATCTTTTCAATCGGTTATTTCTAATAATCACTCTTCGGTATAAGTCATTTAAATCAGATGTTGCAAAACGACCACCATCAAGCGGTACAAGAGGTCTTAATTCTGGTGGAATTACCGGAACAACCTTTACAATCATCCATTCTGGTCTATTTTCAATTCTAGATTGAGAATCTTTCATTGCTTCAACAACCTGAAGTCTTTTCAGAGCCTCATTCTTTCTTTGAACTGAAGTTTCATTTTCCGCTAAATCTCGTAAAGAGTAAGATAATTCCTCTAGGTTTAAGGATGCAAGTAAGTCATTGATGGCCTCAGCACCCATCTTGGCGATGAACTTATTCGGATCAGAATCTTCTAGATATTGGTTCTCTTTTGGAAGAGCATCTAAAATATCCAAATATTCCTCTTCAGTCAAGAAATCCATTTTTTGTAATTCTTTCTCTGGTAATTCAGTTGCTGCACCAGCCTGAATTATGACATACCTTTCGTAGTAAATGATTTGATCTAGCTTTTTAGTAGGAAGTCCGAGTAAATAACCTATTTTATTCGGTAAAGATCTAAAATACCATATGTGAGCAACCGGTACAACCAATGAAATATGTCCCATTCTTTCACGACGTACTTTCTTCTCCGTAACCTCAACTCCACAACGGTCACAAACAATTCCCTTGTAGCGAATTCTTTTGTACTTACCACAGTGACATTCGTAATCCTTTACAGGTCCAAAAATCCTTTCACAAAACAAACCATCTCTTTCGGGCTTGTATGTTCGATAATTAATGGTTTCTGGCTTTAAAACCTCACCACTTGAATTCTCCAGAATAATTTCTGGCGAAGACAATGAAATTGTGATTTTATTAAAGCTACTTTGTTTTTTTGGTGTTTCTTTTTTGAAAGCCATTTTATATAGATAATTCGTTTTTAATCTTTTATTAATCCATTGTTACATTCAGACATAAACCTCTTAATTCGTGAAGCAATACATTGAATGATTCAGGAATTCCCGGTTCTCCAATGTTGTCTCCCTTCACAATAGATTCATATGCCTTCGCTCTACCCATTACGTCATCTGATTTGACAGTCAATATTTCTTGAAGAATATTGGATGCTCCAAAGGCTTCTAGAGCCCAAACCTCCATTTCTCCAAATCTTTGACCACCAAACTGAGCTTTACCTCCGAGAGGCTGCTGGGTGATAAGTGAGTAAGGTCCAATTGACCTAGCATGCATCTTATCATCAACCATATGTGATAATTTAAGCATGTAGATTACCCCAACAGTCGCTGGTTGATGGAATCTTTCACCCGTTCCTCCGTCATATAAATAAGTTTTTCCAGAAGTTGGCACACCAGCCTTCTCTGTCCACTCATTGATTTGCTCAGGAGTAGCTCCATCAAAAATTGGAGTAGAAAACTTCATGCCTAATTTTTCACCAGCCCAACCAAGAACAGTTTCGTAAATCTGCCCAAGGTTCATTCGAGAAGGTACACCTAATGGATTCAGAACGATATCCACGGGAGTTCCATCTTCTAGGAAAGGCATGTCCTCTTGACGAACGATATTGGCAACAATACCTTTGTTTCCGTGACGTCCTGCCATTTTATCTCCAACCTTAAGCTTTCTTTTCTTAGCCACATAAACCTTAGCCATCTTAATAATTCCTGCCGGCAATTCATCTCCCACAGAAATATGGAATTTTCTACGCTTATAATTACCTAATAGGTCATTTGCCTTGATATTATAATTGTGTATCACACGACTAATCAATTGATTCGTTTTTTCATCTGCAGTCCAATTCAATGGATTTACAATTGAATAATCTAACGAGGTTAATGATTTCGCAGAAAACTTAGTCCCTTTCTTTATCAATTCTTCTTTGAAGTTATTGAATACACCTGCTGATTTTTTATCACCAACAATCTTGATAAGTTTTTCAGCTAGCTTGGACTTCAAAGACTCCAAATCACTTTCGTACTCTTTATCTATCGTCTCAAGCAATGGTTTATCCTGTGATTTAGACTTTCGATCTTTTACGGCTCTTGAGAATAATTTTTTCTCAATAACAACACCTCTAAGAGAAGGACCAGCTTTTAATGAAGCATCCTTAACATCACCTGCTTTATCTCCAAATATCGCTCGAAGAAGTTTTTCTTCAGGAGATGGATCAGTCTCACCTTTTGGTGTGATCTTACCGATAAGAATATCGCCTTCTTTAATTTCGGCTCCCACTCTAATTAAACCATTCTCATCTAAGTCTTTTGTCGCTTCTTCACTCACATTAGGGATATCTGCAGTAAGTTCCTCCATCCCTCTTTTCGTATCTCTGACATCCAATGAATACTCATCTATATGAATTGAAGTAAATACATCATCACGAACTACTTTTTCCGAGATTACAATGGCATCCTCAAAATTGTATCCCTTCCATGGCATGAAAGCAACCTTTAAATTTTGACCTAAAGCCAATTCCCCTTTCTGAGTAGCATATCCTTCACAAAGAACTTGTCCTTCAACAACCTTATCGCCTTTTTCAACAATTGGTTTTAGATTGATACAGGTACTCTGATTCGTCTTCATGAATTTTGTCAATGAATACTTTGTGACTTCACTTTCAAAGCTCACTAATTTATCTTCCGAATTCCAATCGTATCGGATCACAATTTCATTCGCATCAACATACTCCACAATACCTGAACCTTCAGCATTGATTAACACACGTGAATCTTCAGCAACAAGCTGCTCAATTCCCGTTCCAACGATTGGTGAATTTGGCTTTAATAATGGTACCGCTTGACGCTGCATATTCGATCCCATTAGAGCCCTGTTGGCATCGTCATGCTCTAAGAAAGGAATTGAAGATGCCGCAATAGATGCAATTTGGTTTGCACCAACATCCATTAGATTCAGTTTTCCTGGCTCCACAACTGGGAAATCACCTTCAAATCTTGCTTTTACAACATCAGAAAGGAAGTTTCCTTTATCGTCAACCTGAGCATTAGCCTGAGCAATTGTTTTTGAATCCTCTTCTTCAGCAGCTAAATATATTGGTTCTTTCTTGTATTGAACAATTCCTTTGTTAACTTCTCTATATGGAGTTTCTATAAACCCTAGTTTATTTACCTTAGCAAATACACAAAGAGAAGAAATCAAACCAATATTTGGTCCTTCAGGTGTTTCAATGGTACACAATCTTCCATAGTGAGTATAGTGAACATCTCTTACCTCAAAACCAGCTCTTTCTCTGGATAAACCTCCAGGTCCAAGTGCTGATAATCTTCTTTTATGCGTTACCTCAGATAGTGGATTCGTTTGATCCATAAATTGAGACAACTGGTTTGTTCCAAAAAAGGAATTGATTACGGAGGATAAGGTTTTCGCATTGATCAAATCAATCGGAGTAAATACCTCATTATCCCTAACATTCATTCTTTCTCTAATGGTTCTTGCCATTCTCGCCAAGCCAACACCGAACTGAGAATACAATTGCTCTCCTACAGTTCTCACACGACGATTTGATAAGTGATCAATATCATCTACATCTGCTTTTGAGTTAATCAACTCAATCAGGTATTTGATAATCAGGATCATATCATCTTTTGTAAGTACTCTAGACTCTTCAGACTGATCTATTCCCAATTTTTTATTCAAACGGAAACGTCCAACCTCTCCCAAATCATAACGTGTATCAGAAAAGAATAACTTTTCGAAAACTCCCTTGGCTGTATCGTAGTCGGGGGGATCTGCATTTCTCAATTGTCTGTAGATATGCTCTACTGCTTCCTTTTGAGAATTCGAAATATCTTTTTGAAGCGTATTGTAAATTATGGTGTAATCCGCACTATTGATATCCTCTTTGTGTAATGTAACTGATTTGGCTCCTGATTCCATTATATCCTCAAGATGTTCTTCAGTTATTACCAATTCACGATCAAAAATAACCTCATTTCTTTCGATAGATACAACCTCTCCTGTATCCTCATCAACGAAATCTTCAATCCATGTTTTTAATACTCTTGCAGCCAATTTTCTACCTACAAGTTTTTTGAGATTAGTTTTGTTAACCTTTACCTCATCTGCTAAACCAAAAATATCTAGAACATCTTTATCAGTCTCATAACCAATAGCCCTAAACAAGGTTGTAACAGGCAATTTTTTCTTTCTGTCAATGTATGCATACATGACATTGTTAATATCCGTTGCAAATTCTATCCACGAACCTTTGAAAGGAATAATTCTTGCTGAATATAGCTTTGTTCCATTGGCGTGACGTGACTGACCAAAGAAAACTCCAGGTGACCTGT
Source organism: Flavobacteriales bacterium (assembly GCA_003331365.1). GTDB lineage: Bacteria > Bacteroidota > Bacteroidia > Flavobacteriales_D > Crocinitomicaceae > UBA952. Next base: position 32,008 of record QOQC01000013.1, read on the forward strand.
GTAGTTGGGATACAATAACCCTCTCCGCACCATTCACCACAAAAGACCCTTTTGGGGTCATGTACGGAATAGTACCCAAGTATACATCCTGAACAATCGTTTCGAAGTCTTCATGTTCTGGGTCAGTACAATACAGCTTCAATTTAGCCTTCAGAGGCACGCTATATGTTAAACCTCTCTCAATACACTCTTCTATGGAATATCTAGGTGGATCGATAAAATAGTCCAAAAACTCCAAAACGAATTGGTTCCGAGTATCAGTAATTGGAAAATTTTCAGCGAAAACCTTAAATAGTCCTTCACTCTCACGATTTTCAGGTGTTGTTTCTAGCTGGAAAAATTCCCTAAAAGATTTTAATTGGATTTCTAAGAAATCCGGATAATCAAATTGATTTTTGCTCGATGCAAAATTAATTCTGGTTGAATTATTTGATGTTGCCAAGGATTTATGTTTTTAGTTAGTGATTGAGTCTACATTTAAGAAGACCGTTTAAAACAGGACAAGGCACCCGCGTTTTGCGGTGCCTTTCCCGTTTATAATATGAATTGATTACTTAATCTCAACTTCAGCGCCAGCCTCTTCTAGAGATTTCTTAAGCCCTTCAGCTTCGTCTTTAGCAACTCCTTCTTTTAATGTAGTAGGAGCGTTATCGACCATGTCTTTAGACTCTTTAAGACCTGTTCCAGTAAGTTCTTTTACAAGTTTAACTACTGCTAATTTACTAGGTCCACCAGCTTTTAAGATTACATCGAACTCTGTTTTAGCTTCACCAGCGTCGTCACCACCACCAGCGGCAGCACCACCAGCAACTGCAACTGCTGCAGCAGCAGGTTCAATTCCGTATTCATCTTTCATTATCGTCGCTAACTCACTTACTTCTTTAACTGTCAAGTTAACTAACGTTTCTGCAATTTGCTTTAAATCAGCCATTTTATTTTAATTTAAAAAGGTTTAATAATAATTAATTATGCTCTTTCTTCGAGCGTTTTCATGATACCAGCGAGTTTACCACCAGCACCTTTCAATCCAGACAATACATTTTTGGCAGGACTCT
>QOQC01000014.1 GCA_003331365.1 Flavobacteriales bacterium
GCAGGAGCAAGTGCACTTGTGGCTGGTAGCTTTGTTTTCAATTCAGACTCTCCTACTCAAACCATCGAAAGATTAAAACAACTATAAGTGCGTAACACTTTGCAAAAAGACACGTTAAATTCATAAATGTTCAATAAGCTACATCTTCTTTTTATTTTTATGCTTGTGGGTAATTTTACCTTTGGTCAATTAGACCTTGAACAAGAAGAATTAAAATTAAATGATGAACTTCTTAGTTTTCGAAAAGAGTTTACCAAACTGGGAATGGACCAAGCTAGTCTTTCCTTTGCTTCAAAGATGAAATCATTTTTATCAAATGAAGGTGCATTCGACTATAATTTTAAACATCTTGAAACCGTTGCAATTCTTGACAGCCCTGATGGGAAATTGCGCATAGTTAATTGGAATATTGAATATCCTGACTTCTCCTATTCTTTTGCTGGATTCGTTATGCATAGAAACAAAACAAAAGTTTCCATATTTGACCTTAAAGATGCATTGGACCCCTATGAAGTTAAACCCAAAGGGGTGATTAATGAAAATAAATGGTATGGCGCGCTTTATTATAAAATCATTCCTTTTGAAAGTGGAAGAAATACAAAATATCTATTAATAGGTTGGGATGGCGGAACAACTGGGAGTAATTTTAAAATCTTAGATGTATTATCCATATCAAAAAAGCACATCTATTTTGGAAGCCCGGTTTTTTATTCAAATGGTGAGGTATTAGAGAGAATTATTTTTGAATACTCTGATAAAGCCAATATGACTGTGAGATATGAAGAAAAGTATGGTCGAATTGTTTTGGACCATCTTTCACCCGAAGCTCCCTCAATGGAAGGCGTGTATTCTTATTATGTTCCAGACTTTTCCTATGATGCCTATATTTTTAATGGTAAATACTGGACACTTAAAGAAGATGTCATTGCAGTAAATAGTCCTCAAGAAGGAAAAAATGAATTTATACAACTTAACCCTCGAACAGGCAGATTGGAGAAAAAAAGGTTTAAAAAAGACTGGATCAATCCAACCAATAGTCAGATAAAAGGTGAAGTAGAACATGTCGCAAGAATTCCAGAAACGCCTGAAGCTAATGAAACCATTCCGCAAGAAAAGAAAAATAAAAAGAGGCATAAGAAGTATGACTCAGGTCTTTCTGTAACTACAGGTAAATACAAGAGAAAACGAAAGAGAAATAATTAATGCAACTTGGCCTCATAAATACCCTAACCATTGATAGATTCACTCCTCCTGGTGCTTTTTTGAGAGACTCACAAGGTAATGAGGTTTTACTTCCTAAAAAGTATGTTAAAGAGGAGTTTGAACTTGAACAAGAAATTGACGTATTTGTCTTTAAAGACAGTGAACAACGAATTGTTTCTACTACAGAGAAGCCTCACCTACTGCTAGGCCAATTCACTTATCTAAAAGTAACCCAAATCCAACCTATTGGCGCTTTTGTGGATTGGGGTTTAGATAAAAACTTACTTGTACCTTACGGCGAACAAATTTATAATCTTGAAGAAGAGGAATCATACCTCATTGCGCTAAAATATGATGACAAGACAGACCGTCTTTATGGGAGCATGAAAATAAGAAACTTATTAGAGCCATGTAGAGAGGACTTAAAAGGTCAAAAAGTAGATCTATTGATTTGCGAATACAATGACTTGGGCATTAGTGTCATTGTAAACAATAAATATGATGGGTTAATTTTCAATAGCAATATCATTGCAGATATCAACCATGGAGAGGAAATTGATGGCTATGTAGAAAAAGTAAGAGTCGATGGAAAGCTTGATATTCGCTTAGAACCCATAACTGTTAAAAAATATGATATAGCTATTGAAAAAATCTTGACCCGTTTAAATGAACAAGGAAAGCTTTATCTATCTGATAAATCTAGTCCAGAAGACATTAACAACGAACTAGGAATGAGCAAAAAAACTTTTAAGCAATCAATCGGAAAGCTTTATAAATGGCGCAAAATCAAACTGCATAAAAATTATATTGAGCTTATTCGTCAATCAAACCCGGATGGTAAGAGCGAATAGAATCTTTTATTACCACATCAAGCTGTAAGCTCATTTTTTTTCTTTCTTGACGGGCATACATTTCCATCTGATCTGTATAATGAGGACTATCCAATCGTCTTGAATTTCCATAAGGCAATACTGTTTCGACCTCTACTCCTTTGTCGTCATATTGAATAATCATAATATAAGATTCTCCATGGACAGGCTTTACTGTTCCATTCTTTTGCACTTTTGAAGTCATAGCCGCGATCATATCTGTTAAACCAGGAACTGCCAATTCTTTACCCACTCTTGAATGTCTTTGATATAATTTCAAGGGAATATCAATACGACCGAAGTACTTCATCAAATGTTTATGAGTTTTTTCCAGTACTTTTGAAACGAGTATTTCTTGATCAGAAATTTCATTTTTCATCGACAGGTAATTTCGGTAATACTCGGCCCATTGCGCAGCACCAACATTCATTGTATCCGCGCGATGATTCCAATTATGAATAATTCGCACCAATTCTTTTTCATTGGGAAAATCTTCAGGCTTATAATTGAAGATTGCATTTGCTCCAGAAGGTGTCCATATGTCCTGTGGATATTGTATGTCGTATTTGATCTTGAAAAATTCATCCAAACTCAATTTTTTCTTGTTTCTTATAAGTTCCTCAAATCTCCGACTTCTATTGTTGTAATTTTCAAAATAATCAAGGTGGTATTTTTCATATATTGAGCTATCTGGATTATCTAAATGATGTGCGCAATTATATGGTGAATTGTTCGTATTGAATAAGTATCCATGTTTAGGGTTGATCTTCTTTGGTAAAGCCTCAAAGGGTAAATAACCATGCGTCAACAAGGCCGAGGTATCTCCCAACATCACATCGTTATGAAACAATTCATCTGATGGGCGATTTGGAATCTTCCCAAGGCTCATGTAGAAAATAGAATCTTCACGGTCTGCATACATTACGTTAAATCTTGGTATGGCCATCATTTTCAATGCTACTTCAAACTCCTTCCAAGAATTGGATTTTGTCATATGGTACCATTGATCAATTGAAGATATGTTTTCAAAAGCATTAGAATTGAAAGCAAAGAATCCTTTTTTATTTTTGAGGACTGGTCCAAAAACACTCCACAATACTTTTTTCTTTACACCAATCCTAATACCTAGTTTGGTTTTTAATTTCAATTTAATTTTCTTTTTTTCAAAATCAATCCAACTTCCATCAAGCATATATTGATTATGATTTTTAGGATTTACCTTCAATTCATACATATCAATCAAGTCTGGATAATTGTAGGTATGTGTCCAGCCCAAATTTTCATTGGTTCCTATCATTGGAAAAGGAGAGCCAGGAAATAAACCTCCCAGCATATTCCAACCTTCTTCAGATATAACATGTGCCTCATACCAAGAAAAGGCTCCTTCCAAAGGCTGATGTGTATTTACATTTAAAACCGTTTTGTTATTGGTCATCATTTCACGACTAAAAGCAAAAGCATTTGAACCAATTGTGTTCTGCTCCATAAGCTCATCTCTTTCTTGAACCGTAATATTTTTATTTCCCAATAATTCCCCTAGTATATTACCTGTATCGGAGAACAAATGAATAACCAAATTATATCCGGTCAAATAATCCATAACCGTCATAGGAAAGGTATTGTTAACGAGAACTTCTTCCGGGTGACTATTTGCATAGGCGTTAATTCCATTAACGTAGCCTTCAATTATCAATAAAACTTCATCCGATAAATCAGAATAATGATTTTCAGCTGTCTTTCTACAGCGAAGCAGAGCTGCCAAATAATCCATGATCACACCTTCTTTGCCACTAAATAAACCCATCTTACCCACCGCAGGAAGAAAGGTAAATTGAATGGTTTTAAAATCGTCTTCAGCGTGAGCCCAAGCCAAGCCATAGGCAGCATCTCGGTCTGTAACCCCGAGAATATGGGGAACACCATAAGAATCACGGTAAATAGTGACATCTTTATTTACCATTTGCCCCTGAAGGTGAAACCCAATAAAGATTAAAAAGAATAAGATTGTATTTTTCATACGCGAATTTAAAAAACTAACATGGATAAAATCAATTTGTTGTTCAATCAACTCATATTTGAGATATTTATTATACAGATTATAATTGGTGGCCCTATTGATGCAATCAATCTAAAAACATATATTTGCCCATAATTTTTAGTGATGGCAAATACTTCGGATATCAGAAATGGATTGTGTATAAAGCACAATGACAAGTTATTTCAAATTAAGGAATTTCAACATGTAAAACCAGGTAAGGGACCTGCATTTGTAAGAACCAAAATGAGACAAATCGAAACAGGTAGAGTTCTAGATCATACCTTTTCTGCAGGGCATAAAATTGAAATTGTCCGCATAGAAAATAGGGATTACCAATACCTATATCAAGATGGTGAATCATTCGTTTTCATGAATAATGAAAATTATGAGCAGGTCAATATTGAGGCTTCTATGGTTGAAAAACCAGAGTTCCTTCAGGAAGGAATGATTTGTAGTATTCTTTTTCATGCAGAAGAAGAATCACCATTGGTACTTGAACTTCCAATGTATATTATTTCTGAGATCACTTACACAGAACCAGGCGTAAAAGGAGATACAGCTACAAATTCAATGAAACCAGCAACAATTGCAACAGGTGCTGAAATTAGAGTCCCACTTTTTATTGAAAATGGAGAAACCATTAAGGTTGATACAAGAACTGGAGTTTACGTTGAAAGAGTTAAAAACTAATGAATGAAAAAAACGGCACTCACCCATAAGCATATTGAGCTTGAAGCTAAAATGGTACCATTCGCCGGGTATAACATGCCTGTTCAATACGAAGGTGTAAATGCGGAACACGAAACCGTAAGAACAGGAGTCGGTGTTTTTGATGTTTCACACATGGGAGAATTCATCTTGAAAGGTCCACAAGCCCTTGAACTGATACAAAAATTTTCTTCTAATGATGCATCAAAATTATTTGATGGAAAAGCACAGTATTCATGTATGCCTAATGGTAAAGGCGGTATCGTTGACGATTTGATTATATATCGAATTTCAGAAAATGAGTATTTCCTTGTAGTGAACGCCTCAAATATTGAAAAAGATTGGAACTGGATTTCATCATTGAATGATTTAGATGTTGAAATGACCAATGTTTCTGATGAATACACCTTACTTGCCATTCAAGGACCTCAGGCAGCAACATCGATGCAATCTTTAACGGATGTCATCCTCACTGAAATGCCTTACTACACCTTTCAGTATGCAACATTTGCAGGAATTCAGGATGTAATGATTTCTGCAACTGGTTACACTGGGTCAGGCGGTTTTGAGATCTACGTCAAGAATGAAGATGCTGAAAAATTATGGGATGCGGTTTTTGAGGCTGGTAAGGAATTTGGGATTAAACCTATAGGACTTGCGGCTCGTGACACCCTACGTCTAGAAATGGGATTTTGTCTTTACGGAAATGACATTAGTGATGAAACTTCTCCGCTAGAGGCGGGATTGGGTTGGATTACGAAATTCACGAAAAATTTTGTGGATAGTGAATATTTATCTAAACAAAAAGAGGCGGGTATTCAAAGAAAGCTCATTCCTTTTGAATTGATTGATCGGGGCATTCCAAGACAAGGGTACGAAATTGCTAATGCTAGTGGGCAAATAATCGGGCATGTTACGTCAGGAACAATGTCTCCAAGTATGAAAATTGGTATTGGTTTGGGATATGTTCAAATGAAATACACCGCCATAGATTCTGAAATTTACATCGTAGTTCGAAACAAATCCTTGAAAGCAAAGGTCGTCAAGCTACCATTTTATAAAAAATAAGGTTTACCCAGTTTCAACTACAGCGCGTCTGATGTCATCTGGTAAAATTCCAGTAGGTCTTTTTTCTATCGCCTTTCGAATCTTATTTACAGAGCGTATGTTATAGAGATATATTTTCCAATCTTGATTCATATAATGCTGAATATCATCCCTTGACAATGTTTCGTATCGGACAAATAATCCCGCCATCTGAGGATACAAAGAAAAATAATTATCTATAGCTGATTTGGAATCAGAATCCAAATATGTAGGATAATCATTTACAAAATGTGCAATCCATGATGCATTGACTGTAATTACTCCGATTTGACATTCTAAATCAGAAATGACACTATTCAGTGAATTCTTGAATTCCATTGGATCCACGACAACACCGATGGATTGAGGATAGGCTTTTATATCTATAAATAATGTTTTTGAACTATCGAAAAGATCAAGAATATCACGTAGTTTGCAGAGCTTTTCCTTTTTCATCGTTTGATAATTCAACTCCTCCAAAAATTCTGTGTTATATTCTGGTATAGAACCTTCCATACCACAAGAAGATAAATCAATATCATGATAGAGCCACAGCTCTCCATCAAGATCCATTTGAACATCAACCTCAACACCATCAACGCCTGAATACTGCATGGCCAATTCAATGGATTCAAATGTATTGTCATGATAAATCGACATTAAATGATTCAAACCCATTCCGCCATGACCTATAATTTGGATATCAGCATAATTTTCTTGTTTCTGACAAGAAGTAATGAATAAAATAAAAACAAATAAAAAGATGTTATATCTCATATGACAAACCAATGGAAAAATGAAAATTCGGATAAATCAAGCGAACTTCTCTACTAATTCCAGAAAAAGATTCACTCATCAAACCAATAAATGTTTTTTGAAAAAACTTAGTCTTTCCCCCTATCCTAAATACATATCCTGCACAAAGCTCGTGATGTGATGTAAATGAAGGGCGATTGTAAAAAGAAAAATAATATCCTCCCCCGACACCGAGAACAACAAGCTGATTCTCACCAAAACATTTATATAGAGGATTATAAATCAAATCTGTACCAAATCGCAGAAACAAATTCGATTGAATAAATGAATGAATGACTCCAAATCCAATAGACGGATTTAAAGAAAAAGATTTTACAGGTTTTATGTAGGTAAAAGTTGAATAAAAATCATTTCGTTCTGCACTTGCTGTAATCGCTAGAGCATCTTTTGAAGTGTTAAGACTTTCGTGTAAATTTTGAGAAAAAGCACATCCATAAGATATAAGGAAAAAAAAGAATATTAAGCGCATTGAATCCTAAAACTTTGGACATTTCTTACATGCATAACCCTTTTTTTTGAACTTTTTACAACACTTTTTCTTCTTTTTATCCATATCACAACTTACTATTGGTAAAATGGAATCAAATACACACTCAGAAGGGTTCTTTTTCATCTATTTAGAATAATTCTAAACAAAGGTAATAACATTATTTGATTTAAATATGACATCTACATAAACCGTAACCAATAACTCAATATTGATTAAATAAGTATGAATCAAATATTATTTTTACTTATTCTTTTGAGCCCATTATGCGCGATTAATCAAGAGCAATTTACCGTTTACTTTCCAACTGACAAATCATACATGGTTCATTCAAGTAAAATGAAACTTAAAACAATGATTGACTCTGAAAGAATAAAGAGCATTGTGAAAATCGAGGGTTACACGGATTCTACAGCTTCAAATGAATACAATAAAGAATTGGCAGAGAAAAGAATATTAGATATCAAATATTATTTGATTCAAAATAATATTCAATTAGACGAAAACTTCAGTTCTAAAGCCATCGGAGAAGATTTTAATCAAGAAAATGAAATTTCAAAAAACAGAAAAGTCATTATCACTTACATTTCAAATATCAACAAAAAGATAACGGATCTAAAAAAAGGAGAAAAACTGGCTTTGAATCATTTGAATTTTCAACCAGGTACAGACGTATTTAGAGACATTGCTTTTCCCGTTCTTGAAGATTTGTTACTTACACTGAAAAAACGAGAAGATATACATATTAAAATTCATGGACATATCTGCTGTGCCTTAGATGATTGGCAGGATTTATCTACACAAAGAGCTATGAGGGTACTTGATTATCTGACTAAAAATGGTATTGACCCCCAAAGGCTGAGTCATCAAGGACATGGAAGCTCCAAACCTATACATAAACTACCAGAAGAAAATGAAGATCAGAGGAAAAACAACAGGAGAGTAGAAATCGAAATTGTTTCGATCAAAGAATAATTAAACTATCCCTTGATCAATCATGGAATCAGCAACTTTCACAAATCCTGCAATATTAGCTCCTTTGACATAATCAATCGAACCATCCTCAAGTCTTCCATATGAAACACAAGCCTCATGAATTGAAACCATTATAGTATGAAGCTTTTCATCAACTTCTTTGGAAGTCCAAGACATCCTTAGGGAGTTTTGAGACATTTCAAGACCAGATGTAGCGACACCACCAGCATTAGAAGCCTTACCAGGTGCAAACAACACTTTTGAATTATGAAACTCTTCAATGGCTTCAGGGGTACAAGGCATATTTGCACCTTCCGCAACACAAATTACACCATTCGAGGTTAATGACTTGGCTTCTTCACCATTCAATTCATTTTGAGTAGCACAAGGAAGCGCTATGTCAACATCTTTCTCCCACGGTCTTTTTCCCTCGACGAAAACTGCCGATGGATATTTTTTAACATATTCAGCTATTCTACCCCTTTGTACATTTTTAAGGTTCATTACGTAAGCCAATTTATCTGCGTCAATACCATCAGCATCATAAATGTATCCTTTAGAATCTGATAAGGTCACAACCTTGCCTCCGAGCTCTGTTGCCTTTTCACATGCATATTGCGCAACATTTCCAGATCCAGAAATGGCTACTATTTTACCCTGAAAAGACTCATTTTTGGTTGCCAACATTTCTTTTGCAAAATATACCGTACCATATCCAGTAGCTTCAGGACGAATTAAAGACCCTCCCCAATTTCTTCCTTTACCAGTTAGAACACCTGTAAATTCATTACGAATCCTCTTGTACTGACCAAACATATATCCAATCTCACGTCCTCCTACTCCTATATCTCCGGCAGGCACATCTGTATCCGCACCGATATGTCTTGACAATTCTGTCATAAAAGATTGACAAAATTTCATCACCTCGTTATCAGACTTTCCTTTTGGATCAAAATCAGAACCACCTTTACCTCCGCCTAATGGAAGAGTAGTCAATGAATTTTTGAAAATTTGTTCAAAACCTAAAAATTTTAAAATAGATAAGTTTACCGATGGGTGAAATCTCAAACCACCTTTGTAAGGACCTATTGCAGAATTAAACTCTACGCGATAACCTCTATTTACCTGAACATTTCCATCATCATCTAGCCATGGCACCCTGAACATTATCGTTCTTTCCGGTTCCACAATTCGATCTAAAATTCTAGCTTTCTTATATTTTGGATTAGCTTCAATAAATGGTATTACGGCCTCTGCCACCTCTTGAACCGCTTGTAAGAATTCTTGCTCATGGCTATTTTTAGCGCTTACACGCTCCATAAAAGCTTCTATTTCGGAATGAAAATGATCTGACATAAGTGATATCATTAATGGTTAATTCTTGGCAAAAATAATCAAGATTTGGGAATGTGAAATTTTTATCTTTAAAAAGTTCATAAGAATTTGAGAAGCGCTATATATCAACTCTTTAAACATAAATTGTGATGATTTTAACTAAATAAACTATTTTTGTCTGTGTAAAGCAACCTATTAACTGCGTTTATCGTTTATCTTTCAAACTTAACTATAAACCCCATGAGGTATTTTTTGGCTCTTTTTAGTTTCTTTGTAATGGGATATTTCCATGCACAGCAAACCATATGTTTAGGTGATAGCGCAACGGTTTGTGGGGGCTCATTGATAATTGAAGACTGTTCATCCTCAGGCACCAATATCACCGGGGGCATTAACTTGAATTCTCCAACAGTGATTCCGACTTTAAGTGATGACTCCTTTAGCGGGCCTGTTCCTATCGGATTTAACTTTGTTTTTTACGGAAATAGCTTTAATCAATGTACAATAGGATCAAATGGAATTATTTCATTTAATATGGCAAATGCCAATGGTTATTGTCCATGGGCATTAGGAGGTGTTGGAACCCTACCTTCTGCAGGAACAGCTGTCACGCTGAATGCGATTATGCCGGCATATCAAGATATGAATCCAAGTGCAGGAGTTAGCCCTAATGGAAATATTCAATATCAAACAATAGGCACTGCTCCTAACAGAAAACTTGTGATCCTATACAGAGAAATAGGTGCCTTCTCATGTGGAATTTCAGAATGTAATTACATCGGAATAATTTTATATGAGACTTCTAATAATATTGAAGTACATATTGGAAAGAAAACTGTTTGCGGAACTTGGAACGGTGGTCTTGCCATTCAAGGTATTCAAAACAGCAATGGAAGTATTGCTCACATTACTCCAGGTAGGAATAATACAATTTGGTCTGCAAATAATGATGCCTATCGATGGGAATATCAAGGGGGAAGCAATTACAATATCCTTCCAATTACTTATATTCAAATCACTGGTATTGGAAGTAGTTTGGTATGGAATAATACGCTTGGTAATACGTCCCCTTACAATGGAGGAACATTAAATATTTCTAATGTACCCTCAGGTACTACTGGATATTTTCTTACTAGTTCTGCATGTGGAACCGCTTTAGGTGGCGTATCTGATACTTCCTGGGTCACGCTTGCTTCACCTGAAGTTGTGGCTAATTCAACGCCAGACGTTTGTAGTCAAGGCGTTGGAAGTGTAAGTGCCTCTCCAGGTGCTGGATCGCCCCCTCCGTATACTTACTCTTGGCCTGCTTTAGGAGCAACAAGTCAGACGGTAAACAACATTACTGCTGGAACTTATTCAGTATTTATGACAGACGGAAATGGATGTACATCGAATGCTACAGTAACGGTAGGTGATAGCCCTGCAACATTCACTGGTTCATATACACAAGTATCTTGTACAGGAGGATCAGATGGAACAGCTACAGCGACGATGACTCCGTCGGACGGTACGGAAACTTACCTATGGAATGATGGGCAAACAACCCAAACGGCCGTAGGTTTGACCGCAGGGACTTACACATGTGATGTTAGTGCCGGGTCTGGTTGTAATGGAACTGTAACTGTTATTGTAGATGAAATTCCTTCGATGACACTCAGTATTGAAGATCAGCAAGATGCTTTATGTAACAGCTTAAATAATGGAATGATTATGGTTGATGTTGCAGATGGTTCCTCTCCTTATACCTATTCATGGGATCAGAGTGCTTCTCTAGACAGTGTTGCTAATGATTTATATGCAGGTACGCATACTGTTACTGTTACTGATGCCAATGGTTGTGTAAATCAAATTTCATCGACAATAGGTGAACCTGAACCTTTAAGCATTACCAACTTAACCCCCGACTCAGTAATTTGCGCCGAGGCAATTATAGACCTAGAAGCGACAGGAAATGGGGGATCTTCTCCTTACATATTTACATGGACAGAAAATGGAAATTCATTAGATGTAGGTCAAACAATAACTGTAAATCCTACCGGAAATAATACTTTATATTGCCTAACATTATCAGAAGAATGTGGTTCCCCAGAAGTTTCAGAATGCCTTACTGTTACCTTCCCAGACCCCATTATTCCCCAAATCAACCCAGATGTTCCTGTTCAGTGTTTACCGGGTGAATTCATTTTCTACAATAATTCAGTAAACGCAGCGGAAATTTTTACTACTGAATTCATCTTTTCGAGTGGTAACGTAATTTTAGCGAATGGAGATGAAAGCATAGACCTCTCCCTTCCCGATCCCGGTGTATATGATTTGAATGTGAATATTATTTCCAATTATGGTTGTTTATATACTGGAGAGTTTATTGGGATTGTTGAAGTCACACCGCTACCTACAGCGAATTTTAGTATATCACAAAATCCTGTTACATGGTTTGAAACTGAAATTCAAACAAGCGAAACTTCTATTGGAAATGTGGTGGAATTCGAATGGTTTAGCCCAGGAGCAAGCTCCTTAATAAATAATGGCGGAAGTGCCTTAATTTCATATCCAGAGGGAGTTACAGGAACTTACCCTATTACATTAGTTGTAACGACAAATGAAGGATGTTCTGATTCAATTACCTTAGAAGTAGAAGTCACACCAGATGTTATTTTTTATGCTCCAAATACATTTACCCCTGATAATGATGAACATAATCAAACTTGGTCTATCGTTATTGAAGGTATAGATGAAATGAATTTCAATCTTGAGATTTATAATCGATGGGGAGAAATTATCTGGAAATCCAGTGATATTAATGCTGAATGGGATGGTTCATATGCAGGAGGTATTGTTCCTGAAGGCACTTATATATGGAAAGCCTCTTACAAGGAAAGGAACAATGATGGTAAAAAAATGTACACAGGATATATCAACGTCATCCGATAATAAAATAATCTTAATGAAAAACAAAATCACCTACATACTTGCAAGTGCAATAATATTTTCGTCTTGTGATGTACTGAATGAGGCTGCTCAGCAAGCTGAGAATATTGTAAACTCAAACAACAATAATACCGAAACACAAAACCCTCTTACAAACGCCGAGGTGATATCAGGACTACGTGAAGCATTGAATATTGGAATTGAAAACTCTGTCAAAAGCACTTCTGTCGTTGATGGATTTATGAATAATTCCGAAATACGACTTCCTTTCCCACCTGATGCAGAAAAAGTAAAAGAAAAAGCATTAGACTTTGGATTGGACAATCAAGTGGATAAATTTGAAACAACCCTAAACCGTGCAGCTGAAGAAGCTTCTAAAGAGGCACTACCCATATTTATAAATGCTATTAAAAATATGACCGTTCAGGATGGTTTCGCCATCTTAAACGGAGGGAACGGGGCAGCTACTGAGTACTTAAAAAATCAGACAAGAGCCCAACTGAAAGAGGCTTTTATGCCGAAGGTCAAAGATGCCATTTCGAAAGTAAAACTAACAGACTACTGGAATCCTATAATTAGCAAATACAACACCTATGCTAAACTAAGAGGCCTAGATGAAGTTAATCCAGATTTAGACGAATTTGTAACTGAAAAAGCGATTGATGGCCTATTTCATATGGTCAAAAAAGAAGAGGATAAAATAAGATTGGATCCAATGGCTCGAGTTACTGATTTATTAAATAGAGTTTTCGGAAGCCTCAATAACTAATTTATTTTGAAGAAATTCGCTCCAACTGAGCTTGTACTCAATGCCCAAAACCAGGTATACCACCTGGGTTTGAGCCCCGAAAACGTATCGGAAAAGATTATTCTTGTTGGTGACCAAGAGAGGGTTTCATTAGTATCAGCACAATTTGATAAAATTGAATTTAAATCAAATCATCGAGAGTTTTTCTGTCATACAGGCCAATATAAAAACAAACGTATCTCCGTTATATCAACTGGAATTGGTACAGACAACATTGATATTGTTATTAATGAATTAGATGCCTTATTCAATATTGATTTAGATCTCAAAACTGAAAAACCAGATAGAAAACAAATCGAATTACTGAGAATTGGAACATGTGGAATATTACAATCAGATATCCCCATTCATTCTTATGTTTTATCAGAATATGCGCTCGGACTTGATAATATTGGACATTTCTACGACACTGTATTAAGTGAAGAAGAAGAGGCTCTTTTAAATGATATTTCCAAACATGATATTTTTCCTAAAAACATCATCCCGTATATCAAAAAAGCGAGTGAAAAATTCATGGAAAAATTTGACGGTCCTTTATGCCATAAAGGAATTACTGTAACAAGCTCAGGTTTTTATGGACCTCAAGGACGAGAATTAAGATTGTCCACCTTTACAAATGGCTTACATGAGAAATTAGAACGCTATATTGATTCAAATCAAAATCGATTTGTAAACTTCGAAATGGAAAGCTCTGCGCTGTTCACCTTAGGAAAAGGGTTGGGCCATTCTTGTTCTACTATTTGTTTGGGAATAGCCAATCGTCCTAATCTTGACTTTTCAAGTGATTACTCAAATGAAATGGTCAAGCTAATTAAATACGCACTAGACAGGCTTTAGTCCTGAATATAACGGTCTAAAGTAATATGAAGGTTAATACCTCTAAGCTCACTTCCCTGTGCAATAACTCTTCCCTCACCATCAATTAGAACAGCATATGGAATGGAGTTCACGTCATATAATTCACTTGCTTTTTTATACTCATCCCAAGCATGGTATTTCCATACTAGTCCGTCTTTTTCGATAGCAGAAATCCAAGCTGATTTATTTTTATCCAGAGAAACACTGAAAATGTCAAATCCTTTACCATTTTCAAATTTTCTTTTTCGGTATTTGTTATAGGCTTCAACAAGATTTGGACTTTCCTTTCGGCAAGGCCCGCACCATGAAGCCCAAAAGTCAATGAGCACCAGCTTACCCCTTAATTTGGAAAGCTTGATTTTCTTTCCTTTCGGATTGTATAACTCAATTTCAGGGGCCAATTCATCTTTATCAAAAGTCTTACCCGAAGATTGCCTATAATTATTGTTGAAAAAAATAAATAAAAGAATACCTATGGATATGATTCCAAATGAAAAGGTAATCTTTCTCATTCTAACCTATTCTTCTAATATCAGCTCCAATATTGTTCAATCGATATTCGATATCCTGATATCCCCTATCAATCTGTTCAATATTATGTATGACACTTTTACCCTTTGCAGAAAGTGCCGCAATTAATAATGATACTCCAGCACGGATGTCTGGTGATGTCATACTAATCCCCCTTAAATCATGCTCCCTATTTAGACCAATAACAGTAGCTCTATGTGGATCACATAATATAATTTGAGCTCCCATATCGATTAATTTATCTACAAAAAATAATCGTGACTCAAACATTTTTTGGTGAATCAAAACGGAACCTTTAGCCTGTGTAGCTACAACCAAAATAATTGATAATAGGTCTGGAGTAAAACCTGGCCAAGGTGCATCATAAATCGTTAGAATCGAACCATCAATAAAGTTCTCAATTTCATAGGAATCTTGGGCAGGAACATAAATATCATCTCCCCTTCTCTCTAGTTTGATTCCCATCCTTCTAAAAACATTAGGAATTACTCCCAGGCTATCATAGCTTACGTCCTTAATCGTAATCTCTGATTTAGTCATTGCCGCTAAACCGATGAAGCTACCTATTTCAATCATATCAGGATTTACTCTATGATAGCACCCCCCTAAAGATTTTACGCCTTCAATTATCAGCATGTTCGATCCTACACCGCTTATTTTCGCACCCATCGAATTCAACATTTTACACAATTGCTGAATATAAGGCTCACAGGCCGCATTGTAGAATGTTGTTTTACCAGAAGCCATAACAGCTGCCATAATCACATTCGCTGTTCCAGTTACCGATGCCTCTTCAAGGTGTATATAGGTTCCCTTCAATTTTTTGCATTCAACCGAATAAAAATGCTCGCCAGCGTCATAGTTGAATTTGGCGCCTAGTTTTGCAAAACCTTCAAAATGGGTATCTAAACGTCTTCTACCAATTTTATCACCGCCTGGTTTAGGAATGTAACCTGCACCAAATCTTGCGAGTAATGGACCTACAATCATAATGGAGCCTCGTAAAGAAGAAGCTCTCTTTTTGAAATCTTCCGTTTCCAAATATTTCAAATCGATATCTTTCGCTTGAAATATATAAGTCCCCTTTTCTACTTTTTCTACCTTCACTCCCATAGCTTGCAAAAGGGCAATTAGCTTGTTTACATCTATGATATCAGGAATATTAGAAATGGTAACTTTTTCCGGAGTTAACAAAGGAGCACATAAAACCTGTAAAGCCTCGTTTTTGGCTCCTTGTGGTATAAGTTCACCCTTTAATGGTTTTCCTCCATGTATTTCAAATGAAGCCATAACTTATTTTTTATATTTATTTTTCTTGGATTTGTAATTGGATCTGTTAGACTTATTTGACTTAGAAAATTTCTTATTCAGTCCCATCGTGCGAAGTAATTGATTCGTACCCACAAGTTCCTCGGGATTCTCAATTGAAAGATCTCCATTAGATAACTCATTCAAGTTTTCGGCAATCACATGGTTTTCAACGGCTCCATTATTGTGAACCAAATATTGTTTTTTCATAAAATTAGCCATGGCCATCTTAAATGAATCCTTTGCCTCTGGATCATCGATTTCTTTGGCAGATTTCAACAATTTCTCCGTGTACTTACCGTAATGCCCATATTTTATATGCCCCATTGGATATATCATTAGCTCAGGCTTTTCGTTCAAGACCTCTTCTTTGGGAATTTCATAAGGTGAATCAACATCCAATTTGAAATCAGACATCACAAACAAATGCGTCCATAATTTATGACGAAAATCATCAACATCTCTCAAATGGGGATTTAATTGTCCCATTACTTCAATTATGGCCTGTGCCGCTCTATTTCTCTCTGTACGGTCTTTAATTTCCATGGCATGTGAAATCATATTCTGCACATTTCTACCATATTCAGGAAGAATTAGCTTTTCTCTTGTCGTATTATATTCCATAAATTAGTTTTCTAAGATTCTACCTAAAGCATTTTCAAAGATATCTTTAGCCTCATCTACAAAGCCAAAATGTTCATCATCCACAACCATCTTTCCTTTCGTTACATGTCCAAGTAATGTCAAGTTAACTTTAGATGAAATCATGTACTCCAAAAACTCATCCTCTTCGTCCTCTGAAACGGTAACAACTACCCTTCCTTGACCTTCACCAAACAGAAACGCGTCTTCTCGTATTTCAGAATCGGTAACGATATCAAAACCTAAATTACGATTTAAAGACATCTCTACCAAAGTTACATAAAGTCCTCCATCCGAAACATCATGAGCGGCATTTATTAAATCACTATTAATGAGCGTTTTAATGACTTCTTGCATTTTGAATTCTTCTTCTAAGTCGAAATATGGCGCAGAAGATGCTTTAACACCATGATAATTTGCAAGGTATTCAGATGAAGAAATATCCTCCTTGTATTCTCCAATAAGGAAGATCAAATCACCTTTAGTTTTAAAATCCAATGACATCAGTTTATTCTTATCCTCCAAAATACCAATCATACCAATTGTTGGTGTTGGATGAACAGGAATTTCAACTCCATCAGTTACTGATTGGTTATAAAAAGACACATTTCCTCCTGTAACCGGTGTTTTAAATTTGAGACATGCAGCGGACATTCCTTTGATTGCTCCAACAAATTGCCAGTATGATTCAGGGTTATAAGGGTTTCCAAAATTCAAACAATTTGTAATCGCGCTAGGTTCTCCTCCAGAACAAACGATATTACGTGAGGCTTCGGAAACAGCTATCATTGTTCCTACCTCGGGATCTGCGTTCACATATCTAGAATTACAGTCAACTGTCATTGCCAAACCTTTATTCGAACCTTTAATGTTGACCACTCCTGCATCTGACGGAACATTGGTAGTCATTGTTCTGGTTCCAACCATTGAATCGTATTGCTCATATACCCATTTCTTTGAAGCAATATTCGGCATTGCAAGTAAAGCATGAGCTACTTCTTTTAATGAAGTTGGCATTTCGATGGAGTCGATATTAAACTTTTTAAACTCTTGATAGTAAGCTGGCTCTGAATACTCCCTTTCATATTGAGGAGCGCCTCCTCCGAGAACCAATGACTCAGCAGGAACATCCCCCACAAGCTCTCCTCCCATGTAATACCTAATTCTTTTGGTATCTGTCACAACGCCAATTTCTTCCGCGTGAAGATCCCATTTGGTAAATATTTCCTTGACAATATCTTCTTTTCCTTTGTGAACAACAACCAACATTCTCTCTTGAGATTCAGACAATAGAATTTCATATGGCAACATATTGTCTTGTCTTGTTGGAACATGGTCCAAATTAATCTCCATACCCACATCTCCTGCCGCACTCATTTCACATGTCGAGCAAGTGATTCCTGCTGCCCCCATATCCTGCATTCCAACAATAGCATCAGTTTTGGATAATTCCATTGTGGCTTCTAGCAAAAGCTTTTCCATAAAAGGATCCCCAACCTGAACAGAAGGCAAATCAGAAGCTGAATCTTCAGTGATGTCTTTTGAAGCAAATGCTGCTCCTGCAATCCCATCTTTTCCAGTGGAAGAACCAACTATAAAAACCGGATTACCTGGCCCTTTTGCTGTCGCTGAAATCATATTATTTATATCGATTGTACCAGCCGAAAAAGCATTGACAAGTGGATTTGTATTGTAAGAATCATCAAAAGCAACCTCTCCTCCAACAATTGGAATACCAAAAGCATTACCATAGTCACCAATTCCTTTAACTACACCTTTAACCAACCATTTGGTTCTGTCTTTTTCAATATTTCCAAAACGCAATGAATTTAACTGTGCAATTGGTCTAGCACCCATAGTAAATATGTCTCGATTAATTCCACCTACACCAGTAGCTGCTCCCTGATATGGCTCGAGTGCACTTGGATGGTTGTGAGATTCAATTTTAAACACACATCCCATACCATCACCAATGTCAACGAGACCGGCATTTTCTTCTCCTGCTTTAACCAACATGTGAGGACCATCCTTAGGTAAGGTTTTTAACCAAAGTATTGAGTTTTTGTAGGAACAATGTTCAGACCACATGACAGAATATATTGCTGTTTCTGTAAAATTAGGGGTCCGTCCAAGAATATCTTTAATCATCTCAAATTCATCGGCTCGCAAACCTAAATCAATCGCTTGTTCAATAGTGGCCTCTACTTGCTGCGTATCATTCATTTAATATCATTTTATCGAACAAAAATAACGATAATAAGGGGATAACTATCGATTAAAAGAGAATAAAATCGAAGCACTTATTTAAGACAAATCCACTCTTCTCAATTAGACTTAATTATCATTATTTTCAGTACTTTTGTTTCCTAAAATATTTGAATATGAGTTATGATATTATTGTAGTAGGCAGTGGGCCAGGTGGATATGTAACAGCTATTAGAGCATCACAGCTTGGAATGAAGACTGCTGTTGTTGAGAGAGAATCTTTGGGAGGTATTTGCCTCAATTGGGGTTGTATTCCAACAAAAGCTTTATTGAAATCTGCTAATGTTTTTGAATATTTAAGTCATGCATCGGATTATGGTATTTCTGTAAAAGAAGCAAAAGCTGACTTTGGAGGAATGATTAAAAGAAGTCGTGATGTGGCAGATGGTATGAGCAATGGTATTAAGTTTTTAATGAAAAAAAATAAAATAGACGTTCTAAGTGGTACTGGTGTCCTCAAAGCTTCAAAAACGGTTACTGTTACTGATAAGGATGGAAAGTCTGCAGATTACACTGCAAGTAAAGGTATCATAATAGCCACTGGAGCAAGATCAAGAGCGCTCCCTAACCTTCCTCAAGATGGCAAGAAAATTTTTGGTTATCGACAAGCAATGACTCTAGAGAAACAACCGAAAAAAATGGTAGTTGTGGGTTCAGGAGCAATTGGAGTTGAGTTCGCTTACTTTTATAACGCTATTGGAACAGAAGTCACAATTGTTGAATACATGCCAAATATTGTTCCTGTTGAAGATAATGATGTATCTAAACAGTTAGAGAAATCATTCAAAAAAGCGGGTCTAAAAATTATGACCAATTCATCCGTTGAATCTGTTGACATAAAGGGCAAAGGTTGTGTGGTTCATGTCAAAACGGAAAAAGGGGAAGAAAAAATTGAATGTGACGTTGTTCTCTCTGCTGTTGGAATCCAAGCAAATATTGAAAATATTGGACTCGAAGAACTTGGAATAGTTGTAGATAACGGAAAAATTTTGGTTAATGATTTCTACCAAACAAATCTTCCTGGGTATTATGCGATTGGAGACGTGGTTCCTGGCCCTGCTCTGGCTCATGTAGCCTCAGCAGAAGGAATCGTTTGCGTTGAGAAAATAGCAGGTCATCATCCGGAGCCTATCGATTATGGTAATATTCCAGGATGTACCTACTGCTCCCCAGAAATTGCCTCTGTGGGCATGACTGAAAAAGCAGCAAAAGACAAAGGATTGGATATAAAAATCGGGAAATTTCCATTTTCTGCTTCTGGAAAAGCCAGCGCTGCTGGTGCAAAAGATGGATTTGTTAAACTCATATTTGATGCAAAATACGGCGAACTACTTGGAGGACATATGATTGGAGCGAATGTAACCGAAATGATTGCGGAAATCGTTGCCATTAGAAAATTGGAAACAACGGGTGAAGACTTAATTAAAACCATTCACCCTCATCCGACAATGTCTGAGGCTGTTATGGAAGCTGCGGCTGCAGCTTACGATGAGGTAATTCACCTTTAATATAACACTGAGATACTAAATTTAGAAGGGTAGACGTTCAACGAGCGTACTGCAGCATTACTATTGTAAATAAGTCAAATATAGACTGCAAAATCCATAAATATCGAAAAGGATTGCGCTGGTCTGACCTCCATAATTGAAAAGCTACAATTGCAGGTGCCAAAGGGCTTATCCAAAAAAAGTCTTCCGTCATCCCAATCATGACAAACAAGCTGAAAGCTAAAATGATTAAAAAAGAAAATTTCAGATTTCGCTGAAATCTCCAAAAGATTAAAGTCGCAATTAATAGTAGTTTGGACACAAGTTTTAGTAAATCAACAATTAAGAAATCATCTAATTGATTCAGGTGAGGTGAGCTTAACACTGTCCCTAAAAAAAGTGTATTGCAGAAAACCTGAAGTAATGCAGCAAAAAAATAAACCCAGATGTAGCCTTTTATTGCGTTTCTATTCCAAAACAAAAATTGGACAAAAACAGCAAAGAATATGAGGTCAAATAATGGAAATGGAATCAAAAAAAAAGAAGCGTCAAGAAATATTCCTAGGGCATACAACAATACCGTCAATATTGCGACAGAAATCAATTTTCCCTCTCTAATCATCACTTCCTATAACATCATAGATGAAATCAAAAGTTGATAAAATATCAGGGGTTCCATCTACAATCGCAATATCGTGTTCGTAATGTGCACTAGGCCTACCATCTGCCGTCACAATTGTCCATTCATCATCCAAAGTCACTACTTTTTCAGTACCCATATTAATCATAGGTTCAATAGCGATGGTAAGACCATTTAAAAGTTTTTTACCCCTACCCCTTCTGCCATAATTAGGCACCTGTGGCTCTTCGTGCAATGACTTACCTAAACCATGTCCAACGAGATCTCGCACCACCCCATATCCATGAGACTCGGCATGCTGCTGAATCGCCCATCCAATATCTTCTAGGCGATTTGAAACCGTACATTGCTCAATTCCTTTATACAAACATTCCTTAGTTACTTTTAGCAGCTTCTTTACGTCGGCAGATACCTTACCAATTTGGAATGTATACGCATGGTCACCATAATACCCTTTATATACAGCCCCACAATCCACAGAAACAATATCTCCTTCTTCCAGCGGTTTGTCTGTGGGCAATCCATGAACAACCTGCTCATTTACAGATACGAGAAGCGTACTTGGGCATCCATATAAACCCAAAAATCCAGGAGTAGCATCTTGAGAAAGAATATAATCATATGCCATTTTATCAAGCTCCTTAGGTGTAACTCCCTCTTTCATATGCTTTGCAATCAAGCCAAGTGTTCTGCTCACTACTTGAGCGGCATCTCGCATAATGGCTATTTCTTCTTTCGTCTTGTATAAAATCATCTTTCTACTAAATAATGACATGGGATGCAAATTTAGACAAATATCAATTGAAGAAAGCTATTTTAAATCATTTAACCATTGAAGCGTATCTACCCCATCGGCATAATCATCTAATGAAGGTTTTTGAGTGAGTCCAAAAGGGATATATTTCTGACCTACAATACACTGGAGATCATCTTTATTGTTATCAATATATTCCTTTAACTCGGATACTGAATCATAAAAATGATAATTAAGCATTCCGAGGGGAGAAAAAAGCTCTGTTGATTCCTTTAGTAATACGAAATTATTATCCAATAGCTCTACCTGATTCAATAAGTGTACAGCCTTGTTGTAGTCATAGTTATTTCCATACTTCTTATTATGTATCACTTCTCCCATGACCACAATTCCTTCAAATATTCGATTCAAATCAAAGTTCCTCGGAAGCAATAAATGAGTTACATTTCTGCACCCTCTGCCGTAATAATCAAAAATATCATGAGCTAATAATTTGATTTCTTTAAGACTCTCGCCTCCATTAAGAACAGCTAATGAGGTTCTGTTTGATCTAAAAATATGTGGATATGATGAAAAATACTGTTCAAAATAAGCTGAACTCGAATCGCTCCCTGTGGCAATGACAGCGTCAAAACCACTTATTTTACCTTCAGAAAACTGAATACGATTTTTCAATGCTGGCTCAAAAACGAATAAAAACTTAGCCAATGCAGGAAGTAAATATTTATCGTCAGAGCTTAACTTAGCTAATAGCTTATTTCCAGAAATTAAAACACTTAAAAAATCATGAAAACCGACCAATGGTATATTCCCTGCCATAATTACGGCAATGGTTTTTGGTTTAACCGCGAATTCATACTTACCCGTCCATGCAGAGAACTTTTCGGTATCCAATAATTTGCCTAGGTTTAGCAAGGATTTCCTTACCATATCTTCAGTAAACCAACCATTGTAATGCTTCTGTTTGAGAATAAGCTCATTAAATTGACTGTACTCCTCTTCTGTTACTCCCAAATCAAATCCAGTCCATGCCTTAGATTCACCAAAATGAATCATTAATTTTCCAAGCTGATTAAAAGCAATTTGTATTTGTTCTTTTTTCACGCCACAAATATACTAAGCATCTTTTTTCTTAATTGAACAAAAGATTCCAAATTCCGTTTTTATATTTGTACAAAATTTGTTTGATATGGCAATAATGATTACTGATGAATGTATTAATTGTGGGGCATGTGAACCAGAATGTCCAAATAATGCGATTTATGAAGGTGGAGCCGAATGGAAATATTCAGATGGAACCTCACTAAAAGGCATGATAACCACACTTGACGGTGATCAAATGGAAGCCGACCAAACTCAAGAACCAGTAGATATGGATGTGTACTACATTACGCATGATAAATGTACGGAATGCGTTGGTTTTCATGATGAGCCACAATGTGCGGCAGTTTGTCCTGTTGACTGTTGTGTAGATGACCCCGATTATCGAGAGTCGGAAGATGAACTACTTGCCAAAAAGAGCTTTCTTCACCTTTAATAATTAGATGGGTTGTGCCTCTGATAATGTGATCTCTATAAAAGATGCACCCACTCCTTGAGGACTGTAGTTGGCGTCGTGCATTGCGTATCCCTCACTCTTATAAATTAATGTCATAATTTCACTTTTTAATCTACCCTCGCCTATACCATGAATGATGAGCACTTTCGTTTTTCTCTTGGCTAAATTCTGGTTGATAAACTCTCTGAATCGTTTAATCTGATAATTTAATTTATCATAAGAGCTGTACCGAACATCATCTTCAATTAAGGCTTCAAAATGTAAATCAATAGAAGGAATTCGATTTAAGTCTCTTTTTTTTCGAACAGGATTGAATTCATCGTCATCTTTAATAACAATTCTACTGCTATCTATCGGTTTGGTTTTTACAATTAAAGATATTGGAACCTCTCTATCAAAACCATGCTCATCTTCTACCTTTACTTTGGTATCGCTTATTTCTAATATAATATAGCTTCCGGTTTCTTTAAGAATTGAAACCCTTTCTCCAATTGTAAATTTCATTCAGGTAGTTTTACATGTTGCGACGATACTGACCACCCACTTCAAATAAAGCATTAGTCACCTGACCTAAAGAGGCCACTTTACATGTCTCCATGAGCTCCTCAAAGATATTCTGATTATTCACAGCAGCATCTTGGATAGCTTTAAGACCCTCTACTACTTCTTTTTGATTCCCTTTATTTAAATGACCAAGCATTGAAATCTGAAACTTCTTCTCCTCTTCAGTAGCCCTTATAACTTCTTTAGGAAGTATAGTTGGAGATCCTTTTGAACTCAAAAATGTATTGACTCCAATTATTGGGAAATCTCCTGTATGCTTCAGGGTTTCATAATATAAAGATTCCTCTTGAATTTTAGACCTTTGGTACATCGTCTCCATTGCGCCAAGAACTCCACCTCTTTCCGTGATTCTATCAAATTCAATAAGGACAGCCTCTTCTACAAGATTTGTGAGGTCTTCAATAATGAAAGAGCCTTGTAATGGATTTTCATTTTTTGCCAAACCTAGCTCTCTATTGATAATCAACTGTATGGCCATTGCGCGACGAACAGATTCTTCCGTTGGTGTAGTAATTGCCTCATCATACGCATTGGTATGTAAAGAATTACAATTGTCGTATATCGCATACAAAGCCTGCAAGGTGGTACGAATATCATTGAAGTCTATTTCCTGCGCATGCAACGAACGACCAGAGGTCTGAATATGATATTTCAACATTTGCGCACGTGCATTTGCCCCATATTTCTTACCAAGTGCTTTGGCCCAAATCCTTCTTGCTACACGACCTATTACGGCATACTCGGGATCAATTCCATTCGAGAAAAAGAAAGATAAATTAGGTCCAAAATCATTAATGTTCATCCCTCTACTGAGATAATACTCTACGTAAGTAAATCCATTTGCCAAGGTAAAAGCAAGCTGGGTAATTGGATTTGCACCAGCCTCTGCAATATGATATCCCGAAATAGAAACCGAATAAAAATTCCGAACTCCCTTGTCTATAAAATATTCTTGAACATCTCCCATTAGCCTTAAGGCAAATTCCGTAGAAAATATACATGTATTCTGGGCTTGATCTTCTTTTAAAATGTCTGCTTGAACAGTTCCACGAACTTGTTTTAAGGTGCTTGCTTTGATTTGCTTATAAACATCCTCATCAAGGACTTGATCTCCTGTTACGCCTAACAACATGAGTCCTAATCCATCATTACCTTCAGGTAATTCACCATTGTATTTTGGTCTTTCAACTCCTTTACTTTTGTAGATCACATTGATCCTTTTTTCAACTTCGGCCTCAAGGCCATGCTCCTTTATATATTTTTCACAATTCTGATCAATAGCAGCATTCATGAAAAAGGCAAGAAGCATTGGTGCAGGACCATTAATTGTCATCGAAACTGAGGTTGCTGGATGACTCAAGTCGAATCCTGAATATAATTTTTTAGCATCGTCCAAACAGCAGATGGAAACCCCGGCATTTCCGATTTTTCCGTAAATATCGGGTCTCAAATCAGGGTCATTTCCATATAATGTAACAGAATCAAACGCCGTTGACAATCTTTTTGCGGGCATTCCAAGACTCACATAATGGAATCGTTTATTTGTTCTTTCTGGACCTCCTTCTCCTGCGAACATTCGTGTAGGGTCCTCTCCTTCCCTTTTGAATGGGAATAATCCAGCAGTATAGGGAAAATCTCCTGGAAAATTCTCCTGTAGAATCCATTTCAGAATGTCTCCCCAGCTTCTGTAATTTGGAGAAGCTACTTTTGGAATTTGAGAATGAGATAAAGACTCCGTATGTGTTTTCATCTTGAGCACTTTATCTCTTACTTTGAATTCGTATATAGGATTTTCGAAAGCCTGTTTTTTATTTTTCCAATTTTGAAGCAACTCCCAATTCTTAGGATCAAAATTCAGTTTTTCCTTTTCAAATAGCTCCTGAACATTTTTTATCAAACGGTCTTTGTCCTCGATATCTGAATTTTTCAAGCTTTCAATGGAAGAATCAAGCCCCTGAAGCTTAACAGCTACTTCAACCTGCTCATTGACCCACTTATCGTATGCTCTATTGTTCTCTGATATCTCGGATAGGTATCTTGTTCGCTCAGGTGGAATTACAAATATCTTTTCAGACATTTCAAGTGTAATTTCAAAAGTTGAAACCAATTTTGAACCTGTTTTTTCAACAATTTGGTCCATGATTACCTTATACAAGGAATTCATGCCGGGATCATTAAATTGAGAGGCGATTGTCCCATGAACCGGCATGTCATCAATTTTGGAATCCCACAAATTGTGATTTCTCTGGTACTGCTTACGCACATCCCTTAAGGCATCTAAGGCACCACGTTTATCAAACTTGTTTAAGGCGATAACATCCGCAAAATCGA
The DNA here is from genome assembly GCA_003331365.1 of Flavobacteriales bacterium. Taxonomy (GTDB): domain Bacteria; phylum Bacteroidota; class Bacteroidia; order Flavobacteriales_D; family Crocinitomicaceae; genus UBA952. The sequence continues at coordinate 26,192 of QOQC01000014.1, forward strand.
GCATGTCAATTTTTTCCAATTGGGTTGCAGCTCCATATTCCGGAGTCATAACGTACAAGGAAACATCAGAATGGTCCAAGATTTCAGTATCAGATTGACCTATTCCTGAGGTCTCTAAAATAATTAAATCATAAGATGCCACCTTTAAAATAGCTAAAGCATCAGCCACATGCTTTGAAAGTGCCAAGTTTGATTGTCGTGTTGCAAGAGAACGCATGTAAACCCGGTCATTTTTAATCGAATTCATACGAATTCTATCTCCAAGTAATGCTCCTCCTGTTTTACGCTTAGAAGGGTCAACCGAAACAACTGCTATTTGTTTATCACTAAAATCGACTAGAAATCTTCGAACGAGTTCATCAACCAAGGATGACTTTCCTGCACCTCCAGTACCTGTAATTCCTAATATAGGTGTATTAATTTTACTTGCCTCCTTTCTTAAGGATTCAATAATGTCTTTATGCTTATCAGAGAAGTTTTCAGCTGCAGAAATCATTCTGGCCAAACCAGGCACATTTTTTTCCTTTAGGTCATTTATGCTGTAGTCCAGCTTCTCTCCTACAGCAATATCACAGCGCTCCACTAAATCGTTAATCATTCCTTGCAAGCCAAGTGAGCGACCATCATCTGGATGATATATCCTTTCAATTCCGTAATCTTGCAGCTCTTTTATTTCGGAGGGCAGAATTGTTCCACCACCTCCACCAAAAATTTTAATTTGAGGAGCACCCTTTTCTTTAAGCAAATCATACATGTACTTAAAATATTCATTGTGACCTCCTTGATAAGAAGTCATCGCTATGGCCTGAGCATCTTCCTGAATTGCACAATTTACAACTTCCTCAACAGAGCGATCATGACCCAAATGTATTACCTCACATCCAGTGGATTGAATAATACGTCTCATGATGTTTATAGCTGCATCGTGTCCGTCAAAAAGTGACGCAGCGGTAACAATTCGAATTTTATTTTTGGGTTTATAAGGTGCTACCTGTTCCATCTAAAATCTAAATTTTAAGCGCCTAAAAGTACGAAATTCAGCGCTAAAAGAAGACCAAAAACGATAGAATTAGATATATGCTATTACTCTACAGAGGAAACAAAGACCCAATATCTTTTATAGGCGCTATGATTTGTTTGATAATAACCAACACCCATATGAGTTGCACTCTCGTTCAAGAGATTCGCATGATGACCTGGACTATTCACCCAACCATTGAATACGGCCTCAGGTGAAAAATATCCGGCACCACAATTTTCAGTATTCGCAAAACCATCGTAAAACATCTTAATGCGTTTAAATGTTGACACACCTCTCACTAAACGACTACCAATTCTGTTGTGTGTTGCATGCTCAAAATAATCTTCATTAGCCATGTCGGCTGCATGGTATCGACTCGCGCGCATCAATGAATTATGAATCTTCAAAGTAGATAGTCCTTGATCATTTCGGTATTTATTTATCAAACGAATCAGGTCCTTCTCAAAGGATGAATTCATCACTTGTATCTGCTCTTTTCCAGATGGATTTGCATTGAATTTGACTGATATAGGTTTTTCATTGGGCAAATGAAACGAAAAAAGCAGTGTACTTAAAACCAATAGATACGATAAGGACTTCATACAGGAGATCTTTACCCATCATAATGCAAGTCATGTATTCTGTTACGTCTCTGTATGTTTTAAAAACTCCTCTTCTGTACTCATTTCGAATGGTGGCTCGCAATCTATCATATCCTTTATCCTTATGATTTCCGGATATTTAGTGGCGTTTATAGTCATTCTCATGACGGATGAGCCAAGCAGCTGAAGCTCTTCAAATGAATTTCCTGAGAGTATCTTGTAAAAAGATTTATTGTTGGATAGCCTTCGGAATTGAGGGTACATCTTTATTTTTTTGGATCAAATTTTGAACTTAAACTTATTTTGTATTTAATTTGATTTTCATCATTTAAAAACTTACTTGCTTGACCGAGATAATCCGACCTTAAAATATGCTCTATACTTGTTTCTTTCGATCTGTAGTTCAATGTATCCTCATAAAGAGGTAATTCAATTTTTTCATGTTCCTGTATTAATATAAAATACATTGTTCGGTAATCTTCCAAAGGTTGACGTTGTAGAAATTTCAATACCTCTTTGGCAAAGAGCTTAGAATCCAAAGAGAAATTATGAACGATATAAACTTCATTCATTATTTGATTGCTATCCGTAATTTTTGTTAAATGGTCAATTCTTTCAAATCTTATATTTTTAGTTTTATTCCCTTGACCATCACCATTACAGTTGGAAAAAAGACCAATCATAAAAATCAAAGCCAAAACGAAATAGGCCTTATTATTCGACATAATTACATTTTATTATAAAAGTATATTATTTTGGCTTGCAAAGATTTTCATTTATGAGCGAATCATTAAACGAGAAAGACCGAAATAGTTTAACTGAAGCTAAAAAGAACCGCAAGGTTTACCGAAAAAAGCTCCTTCAGCTGAAAAAACAGAAACCAAAACAGCTCAATCGGCAATTCAATGATCTTCATGACGAAGAATTTGAAAGCATGGATTGTTTGACCTGTGGGAATTGCTGTAAAACCACGAGTCCAATTTTCAGGAATGCAGACATCAATAGAATTGCAAAACACCTGAGGGTAAAGGCAGGGAGTTTTACCGAAAAATATTTAAAACTAGATGAGGATAATGATTACGTATTAAAGCAATCACCTTGTTTTTTTTTAAATGAAGACAATACCTGTCAAATATATGATGTTAGACCTCTGGCATGCAGAGAGTATCCGCATACAGATCGAAAAAATGTAACTCAGATAATGGATCTTACCATTCGAAATACCACCGTATGCCCTGCCGTCGCCAGAATTGTAAAAGAAATCATAAGTACTACCTAATTATCATTTGTCATCAAGTGTAATGAAAATCTTCATTAAATGAAGTACATAACAAAGACTGAAGAAAAGGATAAACAAAACCAAAAAAATCAAGATTGAAGAGATACAAATCTGACATAAATAAACAACATCATTTGTAGTACTTATGTATTTATGGATCACATTTGTAATCGAATACCATTGATTTATAAAAGGATAATGATTGCTCCCCCCAAGAAAATATATGAGTATATCATTCCACATAAATAATCCACTAGTACAATAAAAAAGCCCAACATTTGTTGGACTTTATTAAAGATGAAGAACGAACCTAAACCTTCTTTTTCACTATGACTTTGTCATCCTCTTTTATAGGTTCTTCCTCTTTCAATTGAACAGATTCTCCTTCTGCATTTTTGGGTTCTGCAATGGAATCTTTATCCAATGTATCTTCGACTACAACATCCGGATTGTCAGAGGCAGAAGTACCACCACAACTCGCAAGACCCAATCCACAGCCTGCGATAAATAAAAAAACTAACTTTTTCATCATTTTTGATTTTTAATTAACACTTGCACTTAAAGCGATCTTATTCAGGATCGTTACTACTTACTATGCATTTTTAACTTTCTTTATGAGTTTAAATATATTTAGAGCTATTCAACATTCAGGTTTATCATTTGTTACAGCACCGTGATTGCATTTGATTCTATATACGTACATCCTCTTCCAGAAAATCACCGTTTTCCAATGGAAAAGTACGATCTGCTTCCCCGTCAGCTATTGCACGAAGGAACCATTAGTGAGAATGAAATCATCGTACCTAAAAAAATAAATCAGGCATTTATTTCAAACATTCATTGCAAAGACTATTTGAATGATCTTCAATCATTAAAAATATCAGCAAAACAACAAAGACAATCGGGTTTTATCCATACACATCAGCTGATTCAAAGAGAGCTGACTATCATGGAAGGCACAAGAATAGCTGCTGAAAGTGCTTTAAAAGGAGCTATTTCTTTTAATATAGCCGGAGGGACACATCATGCATTTTTCAACCGAGGTGAGGGCTTCTGTTTGCTTAATGATCAAGTGATAGCTGCCAAATGGCTTCAAAATAATACATATGTCAATCAAATTTTAATAATTGATCTTGATGTTCATCAAGGAAATGGAACCGCCGCCCTGTGCACGGAAGAAAAAAACATCTATACTTTCAGTATGCACGGCAAAAACAATTATCCATTACATAAAGAAAAATCGGATGTAGATCTTGAGCTGGATAACGGTACTAGAGATAAGGAATACCTATACATGCTCGAAAAACAACTTCATGAAATTGGAAATATCCTCGAGCCTGATTTTATATTCTATCAATGTGGAGTGGATGTTTTAGAAACGGATAAGCTTGGAAAGCTGTCTCTGAGTATGAATGGATGCAGGCAAAGGGATGAAATTGTTTTCAATTTCAGCAAAGAACTAGACGTACCGATAACATGTACAATGGGAGGAGGATATAGTGAAGAAATTAAAACAATTATTGAGGCCCATGCCAATACTTTTCGGGTCGGTCTCAATTGTCGAATATAAAAATTCATATGTTTCATGTTTTTTTTTCAGATACAAATAAGTTGTAAATTTGTCCCCGATGGCAACATTGTTATTTCTTAATGATATCGCAGGAAGTGAGATTCTATTGATTCTGGTCTTTGTATTGCTTTTTTTTGGTTCAAAGAGTATACCGAGTATTGCAAAAACCATGGGTAAAGCAATTTATCAAATTCGAAATGCTTCTGATGACATCAAAGATGAAATAAAAAAATCAGGAGGCGATATCAAAAAAGATTTGAACATATCAGAACTGGTTAAAGAAACAGAAGAAGAAATAAAGGTGCCTATGGATCAAATGCTAACGGATATTAAGCACACAGTAAATTACGAGCCCCCAGTGAAAAAACAGGTGAAAACCAATACTGGAGAAAAAGAACTGAATGAAAATGAAACAGATTAAAGTTGGAATTATCATGGGAAGTGCGTCTGACCTACCAGTCATGAAAGACGCCAAAGACATATTAGATGTATTCGGAATCGAAGCAGAGGTTCAAATCGTTTCTGCCCATAGAACACCAGATAAAATGGTAGAATACGCGCGCAGTGCTTCCAAAAGAGGAATTCAGGTAATTATTGCTGGAGCAGGAGGTGCTGCTCATCTCCCTGGAATGACAGCATCCATGACCACACTTCCTGTCATCGGAGTACCTATAAAATCATCGAATTCCATTGATGGCTGGGACTCTATCTTGAGTATCCTTCAAATGCCAAATGGTATTCCAGTAGCTACTGTAGCATTGAATGGCGCCAAAAATGCCGGAATATTGGCTGCCAGAATCATCGGCGCTAATGATAAAAAGGTTGAAGAAACACTCGCGAAGTATTCAGCAGAAATGAAGGATAAAGTAGAGAAAAGTCAGGAGCAAATTGACTAGTCATAGATTAGATAACGGGCTCTTACCGCTTTGAATTTATCTAATCCTTCATTCCAAGAATTTCTAATTTCATTTTGACTCATTCCAGAAGCAATTTGCTCGAACAATTGGTCTGTTCCTGCCAATTTATTAAAAAATGAGTTTTTAGTCATGAAATCCTCCTTTAGTAGATTATATGACTTTATTACATAATCAAGATTTATCTTCTTTTTCTCGAAATCAACGACTGGTATGAAGGCATTACATTTTACATTCTCATGTTTCGGATGACTTGCCCCTTCTATTGACTTTGGTGTAAATGACAAACCTTGTTCCGGAAATTTAGGGTGTCCAAACCATTCAAACGGAGATGAGGTGCCTCGACCTACACTCACCGAAGTGGCTTCAAGAAGACATAAGCTGGGATAAAGCCTTATTGAGGCATCTGACTTTAGATTTGGTGAAGGAGGTACGGGTAGGGAGTATCTCATTTGATGCGTGTAGTTCTTGCAAGGAATTACCTCTAAAATACACTGTACTGAATCTTTCATCCAAAACTGTCCATTAATCATCTTTCCGTATTCACCAATGGTCATTCCATGAACAATGGGCACTGGATGCATTCCTACAAAGGATTTATATTTCAATTCTAATATGGGTCCATCCACATAATCTCCGTTTGGATTAGGTCGGTCAAGAATCATTAAAGGAATATTATTTTCAGCACATGCCTCCATTACATAATGTAATGTAGATATGTATGTGTAAAAGCGTACACCTACATCTTGAATATCAAAAATAAGAAGCTCTATTCCTTCCAAATCTTTTGTAGTTGGCTTCTTGTGTGAGCCATATAATGAAACTATTGGCAATCCTGTTTTAGGGTCTTTAGAATTAGAGATGTGCTCTCCGGCGCTTCCTTTTCCTCTGAAACCATGCTCAGGAGAAAAAACTTTAATCAATTTGTGATGTAAGGAAAATAAAGTGTCTACTATATGTACTCCATTATTTAATATGGAAGATTGATTTCCAACTACGGCTATACTTCTACCGTTTATATATTCACTAATTAAATCAAGCTGTTCAGCTCCAACTATGATATTGGTATCCGATTTCTCCGAATGAATACCTTTTAATTTATCGCCAATTGGCTTTTGATTGGAATGACATGAAAAAAGTAAAAACAAAAAAATAAACTCCAAGCATAAAAGCTTTGTGTATTTTTGAGTATTAAAAAACAAGTACTTGTCTTTTGAATATTTCATAGCGGATAAAATTCTTAAAAACAACAAGAAAGGTATAAAAGTTTCTAAACCTATCATGCGCATATCCATGATAAGTATT
>QOQC01000015.1 GCA_003331365.1 Flavobacteriales bacterium
TCAACCCCATCAGCAATATTTACCTCAACAAAATCAATACTGAGGTTCACACATTTCATTCTGATTTCTTCAAAATAGGTTTTAACTCTTTTTTCATAAGTGTCTCGGATTTCATTTGGATTGAGCTTCATCTTTTCACCAGTTTCCATGTCTATTAGCTCATAAGGACGATTTTCAAGTGCTAAATCTTTCTCGATCGCATCATCCAAGACCTGAAATAAAATCACCTCATGTTTATTATGCTTTAGATGCTGTAACGATTCAATAACCTCACTAACCTTATTCGGATCATCAAATAAATCAGTGAAAATGACCACCAAGCTACGTTTGTGCACCAGTTCTGCTATTTCATGTAAAGCCTCCGATGTGGATGTTATTGTTTTTTGCTTTGAATCATAGGTCCTCAAGCACTTCTCTAACTCCACATACAATTGTCTATGATGGCTTTGAGAGGATTTGGATTGACTGAGAAATTCCACTTTTTCATTGAAAAAACCTAGACCAACGGCGTCCCGTTGCCTTCTTAACAATTCCATTAAACTCGCTACGGCATAAACTGAGAATTCAATTTTTGAAACATCAGTATACTTAAAGAACATTGAACTTGAGGAATCAATCACAAAGTAGCATCTTAAATTGGTCTCTTCCTCATATTTTTTAGTGTACATCCTTTCCGTTCGACCATATAGCTTCCAATCAATATGCCTCGTGGATTCACCATTATTATAAAGTCGATGCTCTGCAAATTCAACGGAAAATCCATGAAATGGGCTTTTATGCATACCGGTGATAAAACCTTCAACTACCTGCCTAGCGAGTAATTCAAGGTTTCCAAATTGAGCAAGTTGTAAACGGTCAATGGGCATATAGCAAAATATAAATTAAACTGTCTTTTTATTAAGGTGTCTGTATAATGTATTCAATAAAACACCGCATAAAATTAAAAAGACACCAACATATGCGACTAAATGGAGTCTCTCATCAAAAATAAAAAATCCTATAAGAAGAGCATAAACTATTCCAAGGTATTGAAAAGGTATTATTACAGAAGCATGACCAGAATGCAAAGCTTTGGTCAATAAAATTTGTGCAAATTGTGTAAACACACCAATAATTAATAAGAAAAGCCACTCAATCCCAATAGGATGGACATAATCAAACATACACCACACCATCATAAATGGAATTGATACCATAGGGAAATACAATACAATATTTATGGCGTGATCTGTGTCTTTAAGCTTTACAATAGAAGTATAGGCCACTCCGGAAATAGAAGCAGAAAGAACACCCCATCCTAGCCAGAAATAATCAATTGAAAGCGTATTGTTCGTACCAAAAATATCCTCCAACGAAATTAATGCTACACCAAAAAATGCCAATGCTACAAACAACCATTGGATTTTAAATATCCGATCACCTATCAACAACATGGTAAAAAACATGGTGAATATTGGAGCGAGATACTGAATTACAGCGGCAATTGCAAAAGGTAAATGTTGAAGAGTCATAAAAAATATAGTGAGCGCTATTGTCCCTGATAAGCCTCGTATGAATAACCACTTTTTATTGATCCCAAAGAAAGGATAAGCTCTATACTTTATAATCATTGAACTTAATGCAAATGAGACTAAAGATCTTGCAAGTACAAGCTCGTGTGCAGGAATATCCTGAACATTTATGTTAAACCATTCAGAAGAACCATTGGGTCCAAAAAGCTTGACAAAAAAGTTTACAATCAAAAAACAAATTCCCGAAAGAATAATAAAAACAATTCCCTTTATCACTTTCTTTTACTGATTAAGCCCCACCTTTTTGTTTAACTCTGTAACCCATTTCCATGAGTATCTGGATTGTCTTTTTTACAAAATTACCCTGAATGAGTATATCTGTTTTTTTTACTGAACCACCTACGCCAAACTTATTCTTAAGTACCTTAGATAAGTCTTTTACATCAATCTCAGACCCAATAAATCCCTCAACTAATGTTACCTCTTTACCTCCTCGGTTCTTTCGATCCAATGAAACATATAAGAGTTGCTCATTATTCGATAAAGTTTCAATCTCATCCATTTGCTCCTCATGAAATTCAAAATCTGGATTTGTAGAATATACGACGTTTATTCTCTTTTTATTTTTTTTAGACATATTAAATCTGTTGAATTAGAACTTCAATAACAAAAGTAATTTATACTTTGTAAGTATAATATTTAATTTTACGCCGTTATCATTATATATGGAAAAAAAGAAAATTATCACAATTGTTGGGGCAAGGCCTCAAATTATCAAAGCATCAGCAATTAGTAGAGTAATCGGATTGTCATTTCAGGATGTAATTCACGAGGTCATTGTTCATACAGGACAGCATTATGACCAAAATATGTCGCAAATTTTTTTCGAAGAGCTTGGGATACCCAACCCATCCTACAATATTAACGTTGGATCTGGCAGTCACGGAAAACAAACAGCAAAAATGATTGAGGGGATTGAGGAAATTCTTTTAAAAGAAAAACCTGATGCAGTCATTCTATATGGAGATACCAATTCAACAATTGCAGGAGCATTAGCCGCTTCAAAAATACATATCCCAGTGATTCACATTGAAGCTGGACTTCGAAGCTTTAATAAAAAAATGCCCGAAGAAATAAACCGAATTGCTTGTGATCATATGTCCACCTTGCTTTTCTCTCCTACTAAACAAGGAATACTAAATTTAGAAAAAGAAGGTTTTCGTACACAAAAAGAAGGTAAAGCCAGTATGGATGATCCGCATATTTTCCATTGTGGCGATATCATGTATGATAATAGCATGTATTTTGGGAGAAAAGACAATTCAGATAAATTACTGAATTCATTGAATTTAGAAAAAAATCAATACATACTGTGTACCATACATCGAGACAATAATACAGACATAGAGGAAAATTTAGTCAGCATTTTAAAAGCCCTAATGGATTGTCAAAAAGAAACAAAATTAAATATAGTACTCCCTTTACATCCAAGAACAAAAAATAAGATTGAAGCATTGAAGAATCAGGATATTATTCAAGAATTAATGAGTAACAAAAATATCAATATCATTCCCCCCGCAGGATTTATTGATATTATTTCACTAGAAAAAAATGCTCGTTTAATCATAACTGACAGTGGTGGTCTTCAAAAGGAGGCTTATTTTTTTAAGAAACCTTGCGTCATATTGAGAGAGCAAACAGAATGGGTAGAAATAGTAAATAACGGAAATGCTATTTTAACTGGCTCCAATTACAGTAAAATTAAAAGTGCAATTTTAAATCTATTGGAGAAAAATGATTTTTCCTATCCACCAATTTTTGGTGACGGAAACGCAGGTCAATTTATATGCTCCAAAATTTTAAGCAACTTGTAATTTATGCTCATTTTTGTTGAGAACATAACAAGTCGATTAAGTTATACCCTTGATTTTATTTTTAAGGAAAGAGATCTAAAATATGAACTAACACTTGACAAAAATTATTTTTTAGATTGTAAATCTTCAAAATTCAATTATTCGAGAGAAACATTTGATGAAAGTGTCGTTTCTATGATTCCGTCCTCTATTTTATTTCGTGAAGGAGTTTATAATTTCAGTATCAATAAGAGTTTATTTCACAAAGAAGAGTGTTTGACTATTAATGAAAAAACAGATCCATTTGCAAGCATTTTTTACATTCTTACGAGATATGAAGAATACAATTCAACCCTACTAGACCAACACGGGAGGCATCAAGGAAAAAATACTGTTTTATATAGATTTAATTGGCACCATCGTGTTATGTGCGATCACTGGGCAGAAGATATTCTAGATTATTTTAAGCATCATTGCGGATTCAACTATCAAAAGAAAATACATCACCCTCAAATTATCCCAACATTTGATATAGACAAAGCTTATGCCTTTAAACATAAAGGACTTTTGAGAACAGTATTAGCAAATTTTAAAGACTTATGGAAAAAAAATGCTGATAAATTGTTGGAAAGAAAAATGGTGATTAGTGGAAGTAAAAAAGACCCCTATGACAATTTTGATAAAATCTATGAAATTCACAGACTAGGATTTGATGTAAAGCTATTTTGGCTTTTAGGCGACTACGGAAAATACGATAAGAACATTTCATACAAACATAAAAGACATATTCGGCTCATCAAAAAGATGGGGAAAATAGCAACAATAGGAATTCATCCAAGCTATAAATCCAATTCAAATGAGTTCTTTGTTCATAACGAAATCGAAAGACTTCAGAATATTCTTTCAAAGCACGTTCAGAACAGCAGACAACATTATTTAAAAATGACACTACCCAATACCTATGAGACATTAATTGAACAAGGTATAGAAAATGATTATTCAATGGGGTATGCAGATATATGTGGTTATCGTGCAGGTACGGCAAGAAAACATTTATGGTTTAACGTTTTAACCAACCAAAAAACAAAATTAAAAATCCATCCATTCGCATATATGGATGGCACTCTTAATGAGTATCTTGGGATGTCACCTGAAGCTGCTCAAGAGAAAATTGTTGAACTTTTTATGGAAGCAAAAAAATATGGAGGAGATTTTATTTTCATATGGCATAACGATACCATTAACGACTATGGTCATTGGTTGGGATGGTCTCAAGTTTTGGAATTCACCCTTAGATTAAGAGAAATATTTGATTAAATATTATATTTAGTTAAAAATATACAAATACCTATAAATCATTTGATTACCACTCCCTATCAAAGTCTGAATTAATCATTTCATTTTTTCCATCTGCTTCTTGAATGGCATAATTAAATCCAGAATACACTGAGTAGGAACCTACTCTCCCGTGCATGTCCATTGCAAGAAAACCACATTGTAGACCACTCATATCCGTATGTTTTGAGATAATTCTTTCAACAGCTATCTTACAAGCTTCTTGGGGTGTTTTTCCCTGTCGCATCAATTCAACTACTGTATGACTTCCTGCTATTCTTATGATGGCTTCTCCCATTCCAGTGGCACAGGCACCTCCAACTTCATTATCGATAAAAAGACCAGCCCCGATTATAGGAGAATCCCCAACTCTTCCATGCATTTTGTAGGCCCAACCACTTGTGGTACAGGACCCACTCATATTTCCATATTCATCCATTGCCAACATTCCGATTGTATCATGGTTTTCATGGTTTATATTGGGCTTTTTTAATAAATCTTTATTCTTTTTTTTCCAGGCTTTCCAATCCTTTTTCACTTCCTTTATTGGAGTCTTATATTTCTCAAACCCCTGTTGGACCGCAAATTCCTTTGCCCCATCAGCAACAAGCATTACATGTGGTGTTTTTTCCATAACAGCCCTTGCTACTGAAATAGGGTGTTTTATTCCCTCAAGACATGCAACTGACCCACATCTTGAATTTTCATCCATAATACAAGCGTCTAATGTTACGTGACCATCCCGGTCAGGCCTGCCGCCAATTCCCACACTTCTGTTGGTTATATCTGCTTCTGTAACTCTTACACCTGCCTCAACCGCATCAATCGACTTACCGCCTTCCGATAGTATACGCCATGCTTCATCATTGGCTTTAATCCCATGACTCCAGGTAGAAATAACAATATTATTTCGTTTGATGAGGTTATTATTCAATCTATCCTGCTGATTAAATCCAGCATAAATATTTTTTGATTTAAGTATAGCCAAAGCGGCTGAGCTTAATCCGAATTTAAAAAACGTTCTCCTTTTCATTATCTTCTTACTTTAAAATATTACCTGCGCGTATTACGCAAATGGGTTCCATAATTCCTACTGAAATAATGTCTTACACCATCCCCATACATGTATAAATAATTTACCTCACTAGGATTTAATGAAGCCTCTAGTACGCGGCGATTTACCAAGCAAATAGGGCCTGGAGGAAGGCCTTTAATTTTATACGTATTGTATGCACATTCTATATCCCTATGTTCGTATAGTAATCTTGTAACACCTTTCAATTTATCTCCCCAACAAAAGACAAATGTTGGATCTGATTGCAAAAGCATGTTTATTTCCATACGATTTAGATATAATTTTGCAATATCACTCCACTCCTCTTCAAGCCTTGATTGTTCCATGTAAACCATACTCGCCAATGTATATAATGCTGAAGGAGACTTCAAATTAATCTTATTAAGCTTACCCAATCTACCAGAGCTCCAAAAATTTCTAAATTCTTTAGCCATTCGATCAACAAACTGCTTTTCATCGGTATCATAAAACATTTGGTAGCTATCTGAAATAAACATTGAGGGGAATTGTTCTTTTGTAAAACCGTATTTATTATATGTTGAAGGTTCATTCAAATATGCTGCAATGGTGGTACTATCCACTATAATGGATTCCGCAACCTTTTGCGAAAGCTGATTGAGTTGATACATTCCCTTGCAATTATTAAAGGTTACAGTAACCTCAACCTCTGCATTTCCATTTCCTTTTGAATTTATTTTGAAGCCGTTGAGCAGATCTTTAATTTTTGTGTTTGGTGCAATTATGTATTTACCTAATGCTATTTTATTCTCATCCATACCTTTATATTCTCCAATCTGAATAAAGGCAGTCTCATCATCTATAATGTTTTCTTTTTTTAATTGAGTCGCGAGGTCATTTAAATTCGTTCTTTTCTGAATATAAAATGACTTTTCTTCTTTATTGATTGTCGATTCTTGACTCGCAAAATAAAGATTGACTTTTGAATAGATTTCTGGTATCAATAAAACCAATGAAGCTATCAACATAATTGATATGCCAATAATTATTTTTTTCTTTTTATTCATCACCCATTAAACTTCTATTGTAAACATATTCATTTTTTTTTCAGAGATAAACGAACTTTCCATAGCATAACCCGCACTCTTGAATAATTTATTGCTCGCGATATTATCCAAAGAAACCAATGCATTTAATTGACTTAGCTCCAAATCATCGTATGCGTATTCCTTAATTAATTTCAAAGCTTCCGAAGCAAAACCCTTTTTACGATTCATTGCATCCACTATAGCAATACCGACCTCTGCGTTTCCATTATTGAAATCAATATTATACAAATCAACCACTCCCATTGGAATATTCGAGTTACAATTACAGATCACATAACGAACCTGGCCCGAAATCAGTACATTTCTTTGTTCCATTATAATTGATTCTATAAAAGCAATTGTTAATGGTTCATCTCTTTTTGTAGAATTTATGATCTCTTTGTTTTTTTCCCATTCGTAGATGAGAGAGGCATCTCTTAATTCAACAAGTCTTAAAAAAACCAAATCACCCTTATACATGTAAAATATTCAATCTTCTTTCAATATCTTCAACTCCGTATTTCAATATACCTAGCTTATTTTTATTGACGTTAAAATGACGATACCCCGCAATAGCATTATTATGATTCAAAAAGGATAATAAATCGGAAAGTTTTAAAATATTTTCGGGTGCATTAAGTACATTTTTTATTGGCGCTAAACAAGATGTCCTTATGTTTTCTGCTTTATCATATTGGGCAAAAGCTTTATGAATACCTACTGTTTTTATATTATAGTTTAAGTTTAATAAAACTGATTTAATTTCCTTATTTTCAATGATTTCTAAAACTTTATTTACTGGTATCTCATCTTTTCCATTGCTTTTTAGGCTAAAGAAGAAATTTCCTTGAGAAATACCTACATGAGGAGGAACTTTGTCGACATGAAATATCCATAACCATACCCCATCATTCTCATTAAATTCAGATATGATTTTCAAATGATTAAATGTGAAATCAAATTTCGATGTGTCCATTAAAAATTTGTTTTGCAGGGCCAATTAAAAAAACATTAGAAAAATCTCCATCAACTGATTTATCAAAAGAAACTTTTAAATCTCCGCCCTTGGTTTTGACATCAATCAAATTTCCCTCAAACTCATTTTGGCTTGCATGAATTAAAGCACATGCTGTAGCTCCTGTACCGCAGGAAAGCGTCTCGTCTTCTACTCCTCTCTCATATGTTCTCATCTCTATGGAATTTAATTCACGTTGATAAATTAAATTCACATTTACCCCATCCTTTTTATACAGTTTTGAAAAACGAATTTGTCTTCCAATATCTATAATTGATTCCAATTCATCAGTAGATTCCACGTAGCTTGCAAAATGAGGAGAGCCAGTATTCAAGAAATATGCCTTTCCAATAAGACTTGAATATTCAGAGGCATCTACATTCTTGATTTCACCAATACTACTCATCTCTATTTTTACTTCATCCTTACAAATAAATGCCTTATGCTCACCATCAATAGCATCAAATACACCAGGGTTTTCACTTAAAATATTTGATGTGTAGGCAAAATGCACCGCACATCGGGCACCATTACCACAAAAACTTTGCGATCCATCAGGATTATAAAAATCCATCTTAAAATGGTTTGTATTTGACTTTTTTATAATTATTAATCCGTCAGATCCAACTCCGAATTTTCGACTACAGATATGCTGAATTTGAGCGATATCTAATTCTATCATTTGATTCTCAACTCCATTGATAATGACGAAATCATTACCAGTTCCCTGATACTTGCAAAATGGAATAATCATATTTCACAAATGTATTGATTATTGATTTTATTTATACCAATAATGGCTTAACAATCTTTAACATGCCACATGTACCAAAATATTAATCTTAGGTGTTAAACTTGTGTAATTAATAATTTATCATCATGAAGAATTCAATCCTACTTAAAACACTCATTATTGGAATTATTGGTGGATCTCTACCTCTCCTAATTTACATTGCTAACCAAGATACAGCGCCTCCGTCTGCAGAGAAAAAAGTTGAGCTTAATTCTAACTTCTTAATTGATGGTAATCGGCGGGTTCCATCATACAATGCCAACTACACAGGTTTAAATACAATTGATTTCAGGGAAGCATCAAAAAATTCCATCAATTCAGTAGTGCACGTTACCACAAAAGTAGTACATACCTCATTTCAGAGAGATATCTTTCAAGAGTTCTTCTATGGTCCAGGTGCAGGAGGTCGAGAATTCAAACAATTTGGATCTGGTGCAGGTTCTGGAGTATTTATTTCATCAAAAGGATACATCGTAACAAATAATCACGTGATAGATAATGCAAGTGAAATACAAGTAATTTTAAATGACAATTCTAAATATGACGCCAAAGTTATTGGGACTGACCCATCAACAGATATTGCCGTCATAAAAATTGAAGGAGAAAACTTTCCATCAATTCCATTGGGGAATAGTGACCAATTAGAAATAGGAGAATGGGTGTTGGCTGTTGGAAACCCATTTAATTTAACATCAACGGTGACAGCAGGAATCGTTTCTGCAAAGGCGAGAAATATAAATCTGCTTAATGGTAATGCTGATAAAAATATTTTCCCTATTGAATCATTTATACAGACTGACGCCGCGGTGAATCCTGGAAATAGCGGTGGTGCTTTAGTAAATTCGAGAGGAGAATTGGTCGGAATAAATACAGCTATAGCGTCTCAAACAGGAAGCTATTCAGGTTACTCATTCGCCGTTCCTGTAAATCTTGTGCAAAAAGTAATGCGTGATATTATTGATTATGGAATAGTACAAAGAGGATATTTAGGCGTTCAAATCGCCGACATCACACAAGAGATTCAAACAGAAAGAGATCTACCCAACTTGAAAGGTGTTTATGTAGCCGGAGTTGTTGAAAATGGAAGTGCGGAAAAGTCGGGCATTAAAGAAGGTGATGTGATATTAAGCATTGGTGCCAAAGAAGTAAATTCGTCTGCTGCATTGCAAGAAGAGATCGGAAGAATGAGGCCAGGTGACAAGGTTGCCGTAACCATCAGGAATGCGAAGGGAAAAGAAGAGACCAAAGAAATTGTTTTGAGAAATAAAGAAGGGCAAACTGATTTAATAGCGAAAGAAGAAATTAAGAAAAATTATGCCTTAGGTGCAACATTCGAGGAGCTTTCAGAAAAGGAAAGAAAATCCTTAAATATTAACTACGGCGTAAAAATTAAAAGTATAACTGCCGGAAAGCTAAAATCTCTTGGACTTACGCAAGGAGTAATCATTACAAAAATAAATAATGAGGCCGTAAAAACGATTGAACAACTTACCACAAAATTAAATGGTTCAAACAGTGGAATACTTCTCGAAATTATGAGTGCTAGCGGAAGAAAAGACTATGTTGGATTTGGATTATAATTTTGAATAATAAAGGCACGGTTTTTGAGCCGACAAAAAGTGTGATTTTATTCATAAAAAATACCCTGAAAATTTTTCTATTCACTTTTTTTCGCGTTACTTTGCCCTTCCATTTGGAACGCGAATTACTCATTTTTAAATCACCGATAAAACCAATATGAGACAGTTAAAAATAACTAAATCCATAACTAATCGTGAAAGTCAATCCTTAGATAAATATTTGCAAGATATAGGTAGGGAAGATTTAATCACTGCGGAACAAGAAGTAGAATTAGCTAGAAAGATTAAAGCCGGAGACCAATTGGCATTGGAAAAATTAACAAGAGCAAACCTGAGGTTTGTAGTTTCAGTAGCCAAACAATATCAAAATCAAGGTCTAACCTTGCCTGACCTAATAAACGAGGGTAACCTTGGCCTTATCAAAGCAGCTCAAAAATTTGACGAAACAAGAGGATTCAAATTTATTTCATATGCTGTTTGGTGGATTCGTCAATCAATTCTTCAAGCACTCGCTGAACAAGCAAGAATAGTTAGACTCCCACTAAATCAAGTGGGTTCATTAAATAAAATCAATAAGGCATTTTCAAAATTAGAACAAGAATACGAAAGACCACCTTCAGCAGAAGAACTAGCAGAAGCACTTGAGGTTCCTGAAGATAAAATTAAAGAAAGCCTTAATGTTTCTGGTCGACATGTATCTATGGATGCACCATTAACGACAAATGAAGATGGTGGAACTTTAATGGATGTTATGGCCAATAACGATGCTCCAAAAACGGATCAAACTTTAATGGCTGAATCTCTACAAAAGGAAATTGAAAGATCTTTGAGCACGCTCACTGACAAAGAAAGAGAAATTATCCGTTTGTTTTTCGGAATTGGCATGAATCACGGTTTGACTCTAGAAGAAATAGGAGCAAAATTCAACCTTACTCGAGAACGCGTTAGACAAATTAAAGAGAAAGCAATTAGACGCCTTCGTCATACGTCAAGAAATAAACTTTTAAAGTCCTATCTAGGATAAAAAAATCATATTTTAAGCTGCCTTTTTGGCGGCTTTTTTTTATTAGCAATCAACAAAACAATTATAATGGAAATGGAATTAGGCTATGAAAAAGGCTTACAACTTCAATTAGAAAAAGAACGCGCTGCCGTAAAACTACAAAGTAAAGTTGGTGAACTTCTTTATGAAAAAGGCATAGAATTGGTTCTTTTTAGAAATCATCTTACAGATACAACAATATCCGAAATCATCAATCTACATGAGTACTCCAAAAAAGTAGTTAATGAACCCATAGATGTTTTCACAACTGCTGAATTAGCAAGCTGCCTTTTAGAACTTGAATTGGCTCCTGCTAAAATGGACATTGGCAAATTAGCCAATGAATGGATACAAGAAAAATCTAGCTTTAATTCACAAAAAGATTTCCTAGTAAATAAACTCTCAGGATTGAAAGCCGAGCATGGTGATATCGAGCCACGTGATGTAGTTTTATATGGTTTTGGTCGAATTGGTCGACTTGCGGCAAGAGAGCTTATTAAACAAGCTGGAAAAGGTCAACAACTAAGACTAAGGGCTATTGTCACTAGAGGGAATTCAGAGGCGGATATTATCAAAAGAGCCTCTTTACTTAGAAATGATTCTGTCCATGGCGCATTCAAAGGATCAGTAATTGCTGACCCTGAAAATAGCGCTATTGTCATCAATGGACAAAAAGTACAAATGATTGGGGCCTCAAACCCAGAGGACATAGATTACACGGCCCATGGAATAAGTAATGCCTTGGTGATTGATAACACAGGAGCCTTCACCAATAGGGAAGCTCTATCAAGACACCTGAAATCTAAAGGAGTATCAAAAGTCTTGTTGACTGCACCGGGTAAAGAGATACCAAATATTGTTTATGGAATCAATCAACATGAGTTAGATATCGAAAATGAAAATATTTTCTCAGCTGCATCTTGTACGACAAATGCCATCTCACCAATACTAAAAGTGGTCAACGACAAATATGGAATTGTTAAAGGACATATTGAAACGGTTCATGCCTATACCAATGATCAAAATTTATTGGACAATATGCACAAAAAGCCAAGACGAGGACGTTCAGCAGCCATAAATATGGTAATTACTTCCACTGGTGCAGGAAAAGCCGTTACAAAAGTAATTCCAGGGCTTAAAGATAAGCTCACGGCCAATGCTGTAAGGGTTCCTACACCAAATGGCTCACTCGCTATTTTGAATTTAGAATTGAATAAGTCAGTCAGTGTCGAAGACATAAACAATACTGTTCAACGGGAGGCACTTGATGGAGATTTGGTAAATCAAATTTATTTTTCAATCGATTCCGAGCTGGTATCTAACGACATTATTGGAAATACATGTTGTGCGGTTTATGACTCTGAAGCGACTTTAGCATCAAATGATGGCAAAAGTGTGGTTCTGTATACGTGGTACGATAATGAATATGGTTATACCAAACAAGTTATCAGACTTGCCAAGTACATTACCAAAGTGAGACGCGCCATATATTATTAATCAACACCAGGCAGCTCTGTTGTAAGGTATAAATTAATTAAAGAAATTATAAGAGCAATTATTGCAATATATAATGCAGTTGAGCTCCGTTTGCTGTGTCTTTCACCCATAACAGTATTAATATACGGATTTTGTTTCATATAGTTTCGTCTTATTAATATATCCAAGATTACTTCTTTGTTGTAGAAAATTAATACGTTGAACGATATCATCTTTACAATCTTTAAAATTAAAATCTAGAGAATGAGTAGATGAATCAATCCAATCTTGAATGGATTTTGAATCAGATGACTTTAATGAACGAACAACTGTAATACCATGCAATTTCAGACAATGAGCATTGCAAATTTGCTCAAATTGGCCTTTTAGTGGCATAACAGCAAGTTTTTTCTTTAAATAAATGACTTCTGAAGGAAGCTCGAAACCAGCTCCACAAAATACACCCGTGCAAGCCGCTAAATCATTCAAAAAATTGGTTTTATCAATGGGTTTAACAATCACATTTTTCACTCGATAAGAGACTTTAGTGTATTTAGAATATAATTTCCATTTGACGTCAAATTTGGATAAAAACCCAATTAACTGATCATCATAATATCCTGAAAGATAAGCTAGGAAAAAATTATCATCTCTTATATTTAAATTTCTCACTGCTTGTCTAATAACCGGGGTAAAAATATCCTGATTATAATTACAGAAATGAATCCCTATCTTTTGTTTGGATGGACAATAATTTCTTAATACCCACTTAGCAAAACTATGACCAGATGATGGTCTTGGACTATTCTTCATTAAAATAGCTGACTGATGACTCACCTCAATACATGTTACTCCAAAAATCTTACTCGACCATGCCGAAACAGGCTCAAAGTCAGAAACTACTAAATCATATTCTTGTACTGGCAGCAGATAAATTTCCTTAATAAAAGTGATAATTGATGAAAAAATTAATGTTTTAAAGTACGAAATACCTCCTCTAGAATTTGTCCTGAAAGTCAGTCCTTTTTTATTAAACTTAATCGGGAAAGGAAGTTCTAACTGACTTGATTGCCCACTTATGAGTACATCAACATGACCAATTTTCTCTAGAGCAGGTACCATCTCTATTGCGCGACTTAAATGACCATTTCCCGTACCCTGAATAGCATACAATATTTTCATAAAGAGAGTGTTTAAAGAAAGAATTTTAAAGGTTAGATTTAAATTGCTTTATCAATAATAGAATCCAAATTTAATTCAGGTGTCTTTTCTGAATCTTGACCTAATAAATCTGAGAAATCAGTAATATTAATATAATCACTTTCGTTATACTCGAACAAAGACCAAGAACCATCATGATATTCCAAAGAGGTTAAATTTTCAACCCAATCTCCAGAATTCAAATAAACAACAGTCCCTTTCGATGTTTGGATTTTTTGAATCTTTGGTTGATGTATGTGACCGCAAATCACAAAGTCAAATTTATTTTCAATCGCAATATTAGCAACAGTTTCCTCAAAACTAGATACATATTTGACTATTCCTTTAACACTATTTTTAATTTTTTTGGAAAATGAGATTTTTCCACGACCTAATTTTTCACTAAACCAATTTGCGAATGTATTTATAAGGATCAATAAGTCATAACCTTTACCGCCCAACTTTGCGAGCCATTTAGAATGTTTCATGGTAACGTCAAAAACATCCCCGTGAAAAATCCATGCATTTCCAGTTTTTAAATGAAGAACTTTTTTATTCAAAATATGAAAATCACCCAATTGAAATCCACTGAACCTTCGAAGCATTTCATCGTGATTCCCAGTAACATAATAAACTTTAGTTCCTTTAGAAAGCAAAGATGTTATGACTTTTATTACTTTCATGTGTTCTTTTGGAAAATAACGTTTATTAAATTGCCATATATCAATAATATCACCATTTAAAACTAATTCCTTTGGTTGAATTGATTTTAAATAATTTGTGAGTTCTTTTGCTCTGCAACCATAAGTTCCAAGATGTATATCTGATATTACGACTAAGTCAACTAATCTTTTCATTAACAATAAATTTTATTACAAAATTGAATTCTTAATGTTAAGTAACAATTAATCCTAGGTTAGAATATCTCATGATTCCCCCCTAAAATATGCACACAAGGTTGTTCATATAAATTCATCAGAAAAAATTAGCATAAACAATTTCAATAAATGCTTTTATTTTTAGAACAAATAATACGGTCTAAACTAATATTGTCTAAATTTGTTCCTTAATTGTTAATTAAGAGTTTATGTCAGCTGATATATTTGCAAAAATTCAAGAAAATCGTGGCCCTTTAGGAATTCATGCCGAAAGATCCCATGGATATTTTACATTTCCGAAACTTGAAGGTGAAATAAGCCCACACATGGAGTTCAGAGGTACGAAAATGCTCAATTGGTCTTTAAATAATTATTTGGGACTTGCCAATGACCCTGAGGTAAGAAAATACGATGCGGAGGTTGCTCTAGAATATGGATTTTCACATCCAATGGGAGCGAGAATGATGAGCGGAAATACGGACTTTCATGAAAAACTAGAAGCTGAGCTTTCGGAATTTGTTGAAAAAGAAGATACTATACTTTGTAATTTCGGGTATCAAGCCGTATTATCCTGTATTGATGCTCTTGTTGATAGAAAGGATGTTATTGTTTACGATGCGGAATCTCATGCATGTATTCTTGATGGAGTCCGCTTGCATATGGGAAAAAGATATGTATTCAAACACAATGACGTTGAAGACTGTGAAAAACAATTGATACGTGCAGAAAAATTAGCTGAAGAAACCGGTGGTGCTATTTTGGTTATAACTGAGGGCGTTTTTGGAATGAGAGGGGATCAAGGTAAATTAAAGGAAATTGTTTCACTAAAAGAAAAGTACAATTTTCGATTATTCGTTGATGATGCCCACGGGATTGGAACTTTAGGAGCTAAAGGAGGTGGCACAGGACAAGAGCAGCATTGTCAAGACGGAATAGATATTTATTTCGGGACTTTCGCTAAGTCATTTGCTCTTATCGGTGGTTTTATTTCGAGCGATGCGCAGGTGATTGAATTTCTTCGATACAATATGCGTTCTCAAATATTTGCAAAGTCATTACCAATGACCTTGGTAAAAGGAGCATTAAAAAGGCTAGAAATAATGAGAAGGGATACATCTCACAAGGATAAATTATGGGAAATTACAAATGCCTTAAAAACTGGTCTAGTAGAAAACGGTTTTGAGATTGGCCCATCTGACTCTTGTGTAACTCCAGTATACTTAAATGGCTCAATACCAGAAGCTACAAATTTGATTTACGATTTAAGAGAAAATTATAATGTCTTTTGTTCGATGGTTGTTTACCCAGTAGTACCAAAAGGAATGATTATTTTAAGATTAATACCAACGGCCTCACATACTATTGAAGATGTAAATTATACAATCGATTGTTTCTCAAAAATTGTAGGAAAACTAAAAGCTGGAGACTACAAGTCTGATGAAATTGCTCCCATCGAAAAAGAGTAATTTTTAGACATTTGTATCATCTTTATAATGCGTTCTTTATCTAAGCATAGACGCTCTGTTTCAAAATTTGAGCTGCTTCGGTCGTATATTTTTTTACACCCGGAAAAATGAATCCATTCAGGTTGTACGTTCTTTATGAAAAAATCAATATTGTGATCATTCAACCCTCCCCCTGGTAATATCTCAATTTTATCCTGTGCATAATCAACCATAGCTTTCAGTGTAGACATACCTTTAATGACATGCGTTTCACATCCTGAGCTCAGTATTCGATTAATACCTGATTCAATCAAGACATCCATTGAGGCTTTCCAGTCTTGCGTATCGTCAAATGCCTTGTGGAATGTAATATCTAATTCTGGGAATTCTTTTCTAATTGCAAATAGAAATTCATCATTCACTCTATGATCTGGTAGCAATGCACCAATCACAACACCATCAACTCCTAACTTCTGGAAAAAATAAATCTCATTTCGGATTGAATCAAGTTCGGATGATGTATATACAAAACCACCTATTCTCGGGCGAACTAATACGTGAGTTTTCAAGCCAAGATCTAGTGATGTTTGAACGAGAGCCGCAGAAGGAGTAATACCACCAGATTCTAAATTCTGACAGACCTCTACCCTATCTATTTCGAGTTCTTTAGCAAGCTGTATTGCTTCAGTATTGGAAACACATAATTCTATGCGTAGCATTTGAGATAATAATAAGAGTTAACACAATCTAACAACCCAAATATAAGACAAAATTTCAGCATTTAAAATTTCACCTAAAACATTCAATTTTAGTTATATTTGTGCATCATCGAAATTATATGTCCGACGAGATTACTTCAAGTAAAAAAAGCCTAGACTTTTCATCATTTAAAAATCAAGTACTTAATGACTTTAAATTAGCTTGTGAATCAAGGGAAGCCTCACTACTTGGCAGAAAAGAAGTGCTCACAGGAAAAGCTAAATTTGGAATATTTGGAGACGGTAAAGAACTGGCTCAAATTGCACTCTCGAAGCAGTTTCAAAATGGAGACTTCCGATCAGGATATTACAGAGATCAAACCATCATGCTGGCCATAGAGGAGCTCACATTGGAACAATATTTTTCTGGATTATACGCTCATACAGACGTTGAAATTGAGCCTCAATCGGCCGGTCGACAAATGGGAGGTCATTATGCGACAAGAAATCTTGATGCAAATGGAAATTGGAAGAATTTAATGAACCAAAAGAACAGTAGTGCAGATATTTCTCCTACAGCAGGGCAAATGCCTCGGTTAGTTGGTCTAGCACAAGCCTCAAAAGTATATCGAACCAATAAGAATCTGCATGGATTGAATTCCACCGAGAAATTTAGCAATCAAGGTAATGAGGTTGCTTTTGGAACTATTGGTGACGCCTCGACCTCAGAAGGTCCTTTTTGGGAATCGATAAATGCTGCTGGTGTTATGCAAATCCCATTAGTTATGTCTGTTTGGGATGACGGATATGGAATTTCGGTGCCCAGAAAATACCAAACAACAAAAGGGTCAATTTCTGATGCATTAGCAGGGATGCAAAGGACTGATTCAAAAACAGGTTATGAAATATTTGTAACTCGAGGTTGGGATTATCCTCATCTTTGCGAGACTTATGAGAAAGCGGTTAAACTCGCAAGAGATGAGCACATACCTGTTTTAATTCATGTCAAAGAGGTAAACCAGCCCCAGGGACATTCCACCTCAGGCTCACATGAAAGATATAAAAGCCCTGAACGTCTTCAATGGGAAAAAGATTTTGATTGCATCGAGAAGTTTAAGGCCTGGATATTAGATTTCAATATAAATGACCAAGTTATAGGAACTGAAGATGAACTAAATCAAATTCAGTCGGAGGCAAAAAATACCGTTCGGGATGCCAAAAACAAGTCTTGGAAGAAGTTTACAAATGATATCAATACAGATTTAAAGGAAGCATGTTCTCTTCTAATTGAACTTGCAGAAGTAAGCGAACAAAAAGTATTTATAGATAAGGAACGTGAGGCCATTGAAAAGGCTTATGAGCCTATTCGTAAGGATATCTTTTCCACTGTTAGAAAGGTACTTCGATTAGTTAGTAAAGAAAATCACGAGCAAAAGACAAAACTTTCAACTTGGATAAAATCTAAATTGGAAAATGCAAATGATCGATACAGCTCACATTTATATTCACAATCTGCTTCGAGCATTTTTAAGGTAAATCATGTTGCGATCCAATTTGAAGATGATGCCAAAATGGAAGATGGAAGAATTATTTTAAGGGAGAATTTCAAAAAGCAGCTTGAAAAAGTTCCTCAGCTTATCATTTTTGGGGAAGACGCTGGAAAAATTGGTGGCGTAAATCAATCATTAGAAGGATTGCAAGAACAATTTGGCGAAGAGAGAGTATTTGATACAGGTATTCGAGAATGTACTATAATTGGTCAAGGTATTGGAATGGCAATGAGAGGATTAAGGCCTATTGCAGAAATTCAATATTTAGATTATTTATTATATGCCATTCAGGTGATGTCTGATGATTTATCAACATTACAATACCGAACAAAGGGAGGTCAAAAGGCCCCATTAATAATAAGTACTCGAGGTCATCGCCTTGAAGGCATTTGGCACAGTGGATCTCCAATGGGAATGATTGTAAACGCGCTAAGAGGAATGAATATCTGTGTTCCACGAAATATGACAAAAGCAGCTGGCTTTTATAATATTCTATTGGAATCAGATGAGCCCGCACTTGTTATAGAGCCGCTTAACGGATATCGCACAAAAGAAAAATACCCAAAAAATATTGGGGAATTCAATGAACCTTTGGGCGTACCTGAAATTGTCAAAGAAGGTAAGGACATCACCTTAGTTTCTTACGGATCGACTTTCAATTTATGTGTGATTGCAGAAAAATCACTTGAACAGCTTGGTATTTCTGTTGAGCTTATCGATGTGCAAACCTTAATACCTTTTGATACAAATCACATCATTAAAAAATCAATAGAAAAGACGAATAGACTCATCATTGTGGATGAAGATGTAAGTAGTGGAGCAACTGCTTATATTTTGGATAAAATAATGGTTGAACAAAATGCCTTTTTTAATCTGGATTCAGCTCCCGTTACATTAAGTGCAAAAGATCATAGACCCGCATATGGAACTGACGGAGATTATTTTTCTAAACCGAACATCGACGATATCATAGAAAAGGTTTATGAAATCATGAATGAATCTGATCCTTCTAGCTTTCCATCAATTTATTAATCTAGTTAATTTCGATATCGTAGGGTAACCTCATTTGAATTCCATTAAGATTTTCAACTTTCTTAATAGACTGTCGAATTTTATTCAGAAATTCATATCCTTTTATTGCTTCACTATTAAACTGAGCATTTTCCTCCTCATTAAAAGCCTCAAGTATACTTTCGAATTTATTTTCTTCAACCTTTGGATAATAGAGGATCATGTCATTTTTAATTCCTGCATTTTTTCTTGCAAAAGATATAGCCTGCTTTAATCCACCTAGCTCATCAATCAAGCCATTATCTAATGCATCTTGTCCAATCCATACCCTACCTCTGGCGATTTGATGAACCTCATCGATATCCAAATTTCGACCATTAGAAACCCTAGTCAAAAAAAGCTGATAAATTTCATCAACCTCTTCTTTTGTAATATTCAATTCATCCTCAGTCAATTTCTTATTTAGAGAAAAAACCGAATGTGGATGTGTAGATGCATAATCAAATGCGATTCCCAACTTATTTTCAAACATTTTTCCGGTATAAGGAATAACGCCAAAAACACCAATAGAACCCGTTATTGTAGATGAATTAGCGAATATCCGTGTTGCCCCTGCTGACACATAATACCCACCAGATGCAGCAACATCTCCCATCGAAACAATTACTGGTTTCTTTTTATTTGTTAATGCTACTTCTCTCCATATTTCTTCACTTGCAAGAGCACTCCCCCCGGGACTATTTACTCGAAATACGACCGCCTTAATATTCTTATTATTTCGAACCTCAGAAAAGTAGTCGCAAATTTCATTACTCGACATCCCTGCTCCATCAACAGATATTTCACCCTCGCCAACAATCACAGCAATTTGCGGATCCGAAACATCTGCCAATTCCTGATTTTCAATAAAAATTTTCTTGCAATATTTCGAAAAATCAAAAAACACAAGATCATCCACCGATTTAGACTTTGTTTTGCTCATAAGTATCTTTTCAACCTCATCCCTATATTTCGCACCATCTATAAGACCATATGAAACTGCATCCTTGACATCTCTAATTTTCAAAAATTCTGCAAAGCTAGACAAACTATCCTCAGAAAGACTTCTAGAATCACCAACTTCAGACAAATAAACAGACCACATTGAATTTAAATATCGCTCAACTTGAACTCTACTAGAGTCACTCATACTTTTCCTGAAAAAAGGTTCTACAGCACTCTTAAAATCATTTTCAGAGCCCCTAATGATCTCTAATTCGATGTCGAGCTTATCCAAAAGACCTTTTAAAAAGATAACCTCTCCCCCCAATCCCTTCCATTCAAAAATAGAATTAGGAAATGCATAGGTCTCATTTGCAATCGACGAAATATAATATGCCATCTGACTGACATACTCACCTGAATTGTATGCCACCACAAACTTGCCAGTCTTCTTGAATTTAGCAATACCAGACCTCAACTCCTCTGCCGTTGCCATGCCGCAATTAATATCACCGATATCAATATAAATACCCTTTACATTTTCATCCTTGGCAGCCTGCTCAAGACCATATAAAATATCAGATAATCCAATTTGAGAATTCAAACTAAGCGTCATTGGATCAAATTCTGCATTTGAAACCTCCTTAATTGGTCCCTCTATTTTTAAATGAAGAATAGTATTGGGCTCCAACTCAAAATTGTCATCGGAAAATAAAGACAAAATCCCAAGTATGCTCAATAGAAAAACTACTGCGAAAACTAATCCACTGAGCCCAACTGACAAAAATATCGGCCAAAACAACTTTTTGAACCATGAACCTTCTTTATTCTGATTATTTGTAGACATAATTACATTTTCATTATTTAAAATAAATTTGAAAGATTCAGGCCTCGATCAAATAGATTAAAATTTAAGGTGAATTTAATTTCGTGTCCATATGCGTCAAATAAATTGCCCATATTTTCACTTCTAATTAATGGAAAATATACACCTAGAATTCCCCCAAATTCAATGGACAAACCAGAATTATGCATATAATTTAATTGATTATCATCCATGAACAATCCATGATTTGAAAAAATCTTTATGAAATTGGGTATGTAAGGAATCTCAGCATGAACATTACAAGAACTCAGCCAATACTGAGTAGTTCCTATATCTGAGGTACTCGAAAATGAGCCTTGATCGTTTGCCCTTTGCTGTCCCCAAAACGAACCTCCTGAGGCATTTCTTTCAAAGTTGTATTGTTCTAAGAATAAATCTTGATACCCTCTAGAACCACTCATAGCTAATTGAAGATGATCATTGTAAAAGAATGGAGAATCAAAAATGAAATTTCTACCAAAATAACATCTAGCTGAAATTGATTTACCCATTTCACGCAGGTATCTAAATGATAGCGAACCTTCAACCTCACCTCTAAAAATACTTTCTATTCCTTTGATATCTTGATAGTATGTTAAAGTGCTTTCAATATTCCAGTTAAAGTCAGGTCCGCCACCACCTTTTAATGTATAAATTGATTTAACTCCAGCACTAGATTTCTTAAGTCCACCATATACATCTTGTCTCCAAATACCTCTAATTAGTAATTGCTGATTTAATTTGGCAGTTTTATTTCTAGTACCAAGATCAATTCTAATAAATGGGGAGACTCCAACAAAGTAAGAATTTTCATAAGTTGAATTTGCAAATGACTTTATGGATGATCCGACCTTGACCATTTTTGCACGTTTTCTAGGTAATATATTATATGAAACCTCTGCAATTCCTGAAATTCGATTTGCACCAAAACTGTAATGAGGGGCGATAAGGTATTGCAGCTCATTTGAAGGAATACCAAAATTATGAATAGCTGCTCCTAGCATAAATCTGTCATATGCATTACCAGCAATACTCGGTGTCCAAAATACATTGGAATATTCCCTTTCGTTATCACCAAACAAAAACTCGAACTTAATGGGCTCCAATTTATGAAATAATCCTTTTGACTTCCAAATGTTATTTTGGCGATTGATTTCTGGTATATTCTTTCCTTCATCAATAATAACTTTTGAAATTTGATTGGATTTAGTTTCTATGGCTATTGAATTTTCACCTGGCTCAATCCATTTGGATTCGACCATTTCATCATTTACATCGATAACATTGATTTCTACCGGTCCATCAACTTGACCTACATTTTTTATGGTAACAGTGCTTGAGTTTTTTTCCTTTAATTTCTTTACTGACTTGAGCTTATAATCAATATGATTTGTTGTTTGAATGATTTCCTTGAAAAACCAATCAAGATTTTTATCTGTTTCAGATTCAAACAAGGATTTTAAATCTTCAGGTTGAGGATGTTTAAACTTCCACTCATTAAAATACTTTTGCATAATACGATCGAACTCGTCATCTCCTAAATATTCCTTTAGGTAGAAGAAAACCAATCCAGTCTTTTGATACATAACAATACCATAATTTATTGGCGAGAAATCTGCCGAGTGCGTTTCAATGGGTTGGTCAATACCAAAAGATGATATTGTTCGATAACTCAAATCTCCCATGTCATGATAATCCAAATCATTCATGTGAAATCTACCATTCAGAACCATATCAGATAATCGGGTATTACCCGGATATTTCGTTTGTATGTACCGTACCTCATTCAGCGTATTAATGCCTTCATCCATCCATCCGTGTACTCTTTCATTTGACCCTAATATGCCATAAAACCAATTATGCCCAACCTCATGAACAATTACAATTTCTAATTCTTCATCAGAAGATGAATTTCCTATTACAGTTACATTAGGATACTCCATTCCTCCACCCGCACTTATTGTTCCATCCACGGCAGTTACTTGATTATATGGATAATCACCATTCCATTTTGAATAATAAAAAGTTCCATCATTCAAATATTCAATAGACTTTGACCACAGTTTTGCATTTTGAGGTACAAACATTGCCCATGTATCAACAATTCTACCCGAGTTAGGCAGCTCAACTTCTCCTTTGAGAACTAAATACCGCTTATCTGCAAACCAAGCAAAATCATGAACGTCTTTTTGTGTGTATCGAAGCGTCTTTTTTTGTTCTGAAGAATTTGGGAAAGGACTTTTGCTATTATTCAAGCCTTTTCTACCAGCAATTATATCAGGAAGTTCTTTTACAGTTTTATCGGCCAATTCCTTCAGTCGCTGTATTTCACTTTCCGTTTGAAGATCACCTGTGGCACCTACAACGTAATTGGAAGGTAATGTGATTGATACATCAAATGAACCGAACTCAGAGTAAAACTCTCCTTGATTCAAATAAGACATCGGATTCCATCCATTTTTATCATAAACAGCCGGCTTTGGATACCATTGTGTGATTTGATAAGATTGTTCTATATGACCAAGCCTTGATATTTCACCTGACGGTATTTTAACTCGAAATGGCGTGGTAATATTTAATTGCCCCTTGGGCAAAAGAGCTTGAGCTAATTTCAATACGCAAATGTCAGGAGACTTGAAAGGAAACGTGGGCTCCACTATTCTATTGTCAATTTTAAAAGCTAAACCATCAATAAAACCTCTGTTATCGGAATTGCCAAAATACAATTCATCGTCACCATTACGGTATAACTGACACGCCAATTCAGAGGATCTATCTTTGTATGCGTTTGGCCATAAATGAATATAGATTTCATGTAATGTGTCCGGAGAATGATTTATATAATCCATAGATATCTCGCCATTCAAGACATGTTTACGATCGTTTAGCTCAACATTAATGATATAGTTGACCTCTTGTTGCCAATAAGTTTGAGCAAAAGAAGTTAAAGGTAATACGAGAAAGAGTGAAATTATTTTAAAATAAAACATCATAGAATTAATAACAAATAAAAAAGGGCTGTAAAATTACAGCCCCTAAATTATATAAAATCAAATAATTATTTAATCAACCTCTGGATTTTAGAATCTCCAAACTCATTTTTCATTTCAACAATATATACTCCTCTATTCCATGAGGATGTAGAGATTTGAACTGAAGATGAAATATTTGAACTATAAACTATTCTACCGTTACAATCAAAAACCGAAACAGCGTAATCCATTGCATTCAAAATTGAGATTGAAATTGACTCCTTAAATGGATTCGGATAAGCTATAATAGAATTGGTAATTCCCTCATTCAAACCAGTTGTAGGTGAAGTTTCAAAACTACCCGTTCCACAAGGGAAAAGTTGATATCCAGAATCATAAGGATTTGAATTGTCAAATTGTCCACCCACTCCAGTTACACTAAAAGGAGCTTGAGGCGTATTCGTTCCAGGGATATCAGTATCGGAATCGATTCTTATCGTATAAACATTGGTTCCGTCCGTCACATCTATATTATTAGAACCGGTTGGAAAAGTAGCTATCGGTGTTACAAAATCAAGATTTTCGATAGTAATCCATTGAGATTCAGTACTTTCATCTAATGTTGTTACAATTGTAGGACTAACCGTTGGCATATCAGCTGCTATTACAATAATAGAATCAGGAACAACTTCAGTTAAACCATTGTATTGCTCAATCTGACCAGTCACAATAATTTCGTCACCTTCATTAACAACGTATCCACTTACATCTGAAAAGCTAAATACATTGATACCATCATTATTCTCATCAATAATGGTGAAACTGTAACCATCATTACCATCAAAGTCAATACAGTGAACCACTCCTTGAAGTTGAACAAAATCTCCAAGTGATTCTGCAATACCTTCATTATCATTGGATGTTACAGCGCCAATCGTAGAGACAATATAATCAAGTGTTTCTCCTAGAAGTAAAACCTGTGGAGACTGAGCGCCAGAGGATGCAAAGTCAATTACACCAACCTGATTTAAATTCTGTGCAGCACCATTTAATCTAACATAAACAGGCGTGCTTTGAACTGCTCCAGTTTCAAAATCACCATTTACAACGACAGAGCCTAAAGTACCAACAACAGCTGGATCTGCATTAGGACCTGTTACGGTAAAGCCATATTGAACGATTAAACCAGCTGGAAGCTCTGCTGCGGTAGCTGAAACAGAAAACTCACCGTTTACTGGTAATGAAAATGTTTTTGACCCTCCAAAGGCATCTGCATAACCATTGTTTGGATCTAGAGCCTTGATAAAATATTTTGCCTCATACCCGGCATCCAAAGTGTTAGAAACGACATTACCTGCAAAAATCAAATCGTTACCATTTACTGCAGGGCCAGGCTCAACATATGTATTTGCCTCCATGTTTTTGTTACCTTCTAAAGTTGTTTGATCTACCCAAAATGGATCAGTAAGGTTATCCGCATATGTGTTTACATTTGGCATCAATTTTACTGAATTGGTTGCTGGTGTTACAATGGCCTGTAAATCAGCCAAACCCCAAGGTTGACCAAAAACATAGCCTCCTCCGTTTGCTGGTAATTCGAACACATTCATGTAGCCTGTCCAAGCCGAATTAGCATCAAATACGGTTGCATTATAATTCGAAGGAATGACCAATGAATTCCCAAAAATACCATTAGATTCAGCTGATATTTCAAATTCCCCACTTACAGTAAGGTTAAGATCTTCAGTTAAAAAATTCCCTGATACCTCAAACATTTGCTCCGCAGATGGAGTTCCAACAAAATGAGAAAATCCAATTAGTGAATCTGTAGAGCTTAAAATAGTCGGGTTTGGTGCAAAAATATCTCCCCCTAAAAGTACTATAGCAGTATCGGCACCATCAGATAATAATATTTCCTCTTGAACAGAACCTGCAACTGAACCATTCAAACGAACAAATACTTGCGTCAACGCTACCTCTCCAGCATTTTGAGGAAAGGTAATTGAATTTGAAAAACCACTTCCACTTGTAAGAGAAATCTCGAAATCACCGGATACTGTTGCCAAAATATCACCTACCAAATTACTTCCTTCTACGCCAAAAAATTGTTCCGGGGAAGGCGTACCTACATATTGAATGAATCCATTGATTCCATTAGTAGTTGTCGTAATTTGAGGGTCTGTTGAGCTTGCACAATTGGCTGTATGACTTGCTAGAAATGTCCAGTCGTTACTGGCCAATACCTCCCATTCCGAAGATGCAGGATCGGTTCCAAATGACCCCAACTCAATAGGGTTACCTGAGCAAATGGTTTCTTTTCGTACCAAGGTGTGATTTTGTGTTCCATTTGTAATTCCTGCTACAGTCCAAGCTGTACCCACATCTGGACCAAGGTCTCCAATAATATCAATAATCGTATATGAATTTGCTGTTGCACCTGCCAATGTAAGTGCAAATGCATCATCTCCATTACTCAAATATGTAAATGTTTGATCTGCCTCTGCAAGAATAAATGGGTCTGATGATGGATGAGCAACAACATAGACCTCTCCGTCATTCAGAATAGTTCCTGGAGCAAAAGTTACATTATCAGGATAATCAAACTCACCTGTAATATCACAACCATTGGAGCAAGAGGATAAAGAATATCCTCCCAAATCAACCGGAGCTCCGGTTCCATTGTATATTTCGATATACTTATTATTCGATGAACCCTCAGCATACTCGGAAATGAATAAATCAGTAGCTTGACCAAAGGATACAAGACTGACAAAAAAGAAAGTAAAAATTAAGTAAAAGTTTTTCATAGTATTTTAAATTTTGGATTCTAAAAATACTAAGTATAACGATACAAATTACAGATGATAAACAAAAAAAGGCGCCGGAGCGCCTTTAAAATCTGTATGCGAAAGCCTTATGCCTTCGACTCTTCTTTTCTTTCTGGTTTAGGAAGAAGGACTTTTCTAGACAATTTCCACTTCTTCGTTCTTGGATCTTTTCCAATTACTTTGAATTTGAGCATGTCACCTTCCTTGCACACCGCACTCATTTTTGCTGTTTTTTCCCAAGCAAATTCAGAAATATGTATCAATCCATCTGTTCCCGGAACAATTTCAACAAAACAGCCAAAATCTTTAACCGATTTCACAACTCCTTCGTATTCTTTTTGATCCTCAACCTGAGGAGGAAAAGCAATTAATTTTAATCTTCTTAATGCCTCAGCCATATCATCGCCATTATTTGATAGCACTTGAACACGACCTTCACCATTTTCTAATTCTTCAATGGTAATTGTTGTATTGGTATCTTTCTGAAGACCTTGAATGATCTTTCCACCAGGACCTATGATTCCACCAATCATCTCATTTGGAACATTAAATGCTTCAACTCTCGGTGTTTGAGGTTTAAGATCAGCATTCGGCGCCGGTAAGGTTTCTAAAATACAATCCAAAATATGTAATCTTCCCGCTTTTGCCTGCTCCAAGGCTTGAATTAATACCTCGTATGGCAATCCATCAACCTTAATATCCATTTGACAAGCAGTAATTCCTTTAGAAGTACCTGTTATTTTGAAGTCCATGTCACCCAAATGATCTTCATCACCTAATATATCTGATAAGACCGCGAATTTTCCATTTTCAGCAACCAATCCCATTGCAATACCTGTAACAGGTGCTTTGATTTGAATTCCTCCATCCATTAATGCAAGAGTTCCCGCACATACTGTCGCCATGGATGACGAACCATTTGATTCCAATATTTCTGAAACCAAACGAATAGTGTAAGGATTATCCTCAGGAAGAACTGGTTTTAATGCTCTCAAAGCCAGATTTCCATGTCCAATTTCTCTTCGAGATGTTCCTCTAATCATTCTAGCCTCTCCGGTAGAGAATGGAGGGAAATTATAATGCAACATAAATGGTGATGTTCCCTTAAAGGTCACGTCATCAATCATTTGTTCATCCATTTTACCTCCTAAAGTTAGTGTAGTTAACGATTGGGTTTCTCCCCTCGTAAATACGGCGGAACCATGTGCAGTGGGTAAATAATCTACCTCAGACCAAATAGGTCTAACCTCATCAAATTTACGCCCATCAAGTCTGATGTTATCATCTAACATCGTATCTCTTACCCCTTTTTTCATGGCTTCTTTGAAGTAAACTGAAACATATTTTCCAATTTCCTCAATTTCTTCTTCACTTAATGATTCTATAAATGCTTCTTTAACAGCGCCAAATAGCTCAGCTCTTTTTTCCTTAGAGGCCAAACCTTGTTTTGCCACCTCTCTGCATTTATCATATGCAAAGTCCATAACTCTTTTTCTAACATCTTCATTATGGTCTTCATGTTCGTATTCTCTTTTTGGAGAAGATGACGGAATTTCTGAAGCCAAATCCAATTGAAATTGACATTGCTTCTTAATAGCTTCATGAGCTACTTTAATAACATCAACCATCTCTGCCTCTGAAACTTCTTGCATTTCTCCTTCAACCATTACAATATTGTCAATGGTTCCCGCAATGATACAATCTATATCTGATTCCTTCATTTCACTGAGTGTAGGATTAATCACAAACTCACCATTAATTCTTCCTACCCTAACTTCGGACATTGGTCCATTAAAAGGAATATCTGATATTGCGATACATGATGATGCTGCGAAACCAACCAATGCGTCAGGACTATTTACACCATCATAAGCAATCAGTTGCATCATCAATTGTACCTCTGCATGAAAATCATCTGGGAAAAGAGGCCTTAACGCTCTATCCACAATTCTCATTACTAATATTTCTCGCTCTGAAGGTCTTGCTTCTCTACGGAAGAATCCTCCAGGAATTCTACCATCTGCTGCAAACTTTTCTTTGTAGTCTACCGTTAAAGGAAGAAAATCTACACCTTCCTTCGCTTCTTTATTGGCTACTACCGTCGCCAAAATCATCGTATCTCCCATTCTCAATACAACTGCTCCATCAGCTTGCTTAGCCAACTTGCCAGTTTCTATGGAGATTTTTTTACCACCTACCTCGATGGTCTTTGTTATTCCTATATTCATATTTATTTATTATCAAATTATTAAAAACAAAAGGGACAGTCGATAAAATCGATTGTCCCCTCTTCAATACATTTTTGAACTAAATTAACGACGCAATTTCAGCTCCTTAATTAATTCACGATATTTTTCAATATCCTTATTTTTCAGATAATCCAATAAACTTCTTCTCTTACCCACAAGTAATTGAAGAGCTCTTTGGGTTCCAAAATCTTTTCTGTTTTTTTTCAAATGTTTAGTAAGATGCTCTATCCTATATGTAAATAATGCAATCTGACCTTCTGTAGAACCTGTATTTGTATCAGATCCTCCGTGCTTTTTGAAAATTTTCTTTTTGACTTCTTTATCTAAGTACATGCTAATATTTTTGTAAATGATTATTATGTATGTTCCTTTGAACGGGTGCAAATGTAGGGATACTTTTTTAATAAAGCATAATAATGAGTAATTAAATAATAAAGAAATCATCCTTCAGACTGATGTTCATAAGGATATTCCATAAGTATTTCTTTCAACGAATATCTAAATCATTTTCGTGTTGAAACAAAAAAATGGCCTCCGAAGAGGCCATTATAATAATTACTAGTTTGTATTAAATGTTGATTAAACTGACTTTGTTGGCAAATATGGGTTTTTAAACCAATTCATAAAGCTAGATCCCAATCCAAATAAGAATGAATATATAGCCAGTGAAACATATAATTGTGCCAATACCAGCACAACTCCCGCAAATGCCCAACAACATTGTATAAGTCCGGCCCATGATTGACCTTCTCCTGATTCATATGTGAATTGAAGATCTGACCAGCTCTGGATTACACCAGCAACACCTTCGAAACCTACCCAATTTGCAAAATCTGCTGTTGCCACCATCGGAAGATCAAACATCCAAGAAATGTTCTCAGAAACTGCACCACCATCCATCATAGCAAATAAGCCTAAAATAGGCTCATCTAAGGCCCATCCTAAAGTCATTAAACATGCACTGAAGAATGCAACTATTGCCATCAAATGTCCAACCATTCGGATATTTGCAAGTACCAAGTCTCCAAAAATGAATTTCACAATTCCACTATCAGAAGATCCAAGAGTATCACCTGCTGACCTGATGACATCGGACATTGGAAAGGCAGCATACATCCATGTAAGCAATACAATAAACATAATCACAAGATCCATTCCTGTAGGAAGAGGTCCATCTGCCCATAAAGGACTTGCCAAGTTATAGAGTGCGCCTAGGATGAATAACGTTGCCGCCACTCGGTAAAACATTCCCACCCATTTCGAAATGTTCCCATCTGATCCTTGAACCATGGAAGTAATATTTCCAGGTATTTTATCGCTGACCATTTTTGGTGCATCAATAATTTCATTGATTAAATTTTCCATAATAATAAATTTAGTTTAACTCAAAATAGCCATTATTTAATCATTTCAACTTTTTTACACTTATTAGTTATTAACAATTCAAATGTGTAAACATTATGAAACATAGATGCACATTAGCTTAAGTGAATATTGTTTGGAGTACCATTTTATTTAATAAAATCAGTGTTTTGATAATATTAGTATTAAATTTGCAATGATTTTTGGTTCTTTTGATTAAAAAGGAATCCGATGAGATTTCGGAGCTGTATCTGCAGCTGTAAAAGCTTTAAAACCAACGAATAAACCACTGTGATTTCATGGGAAGGTCGTTGAAATTAGCTTGAGCCAGAATACTTGCCAAAAATCAGAGAGAAGACTTCAGATTAAAGTCGGACTCGACGTGATTGAATAAAATCTAATCACCGAATCCCTCTTTTTTCATTGTCAGTTATTAATTTTTTAAAAAACAGCATGAAAAAGACATTTATTTTATTCACTTTTATTTCTTTCGGACTGTTGACTTTTGCACAACATTTGCATCAAGTCCTCATTTTAAACGAGGGTTATTTCGATTACACTAATAACGAAATCGTTGTACCAGCCAGTGTAGGTGTGTACGACCCAATTGAAAATACTTACAGTCAAGTACTGGAGCTTACTGGTATGCGTTTTGGCTCAGACTTAGTAATTGATGGTGATTTTTATTACGTAGCAGCGGATACGAAAATATTCAAGATTGATCTCGATTCTCACGAAATAATCTCAAG
>QOQC01000016.1 GCA_003331365.1 Flavobacteriales bacterium
AGCACATTATTAATACCCAAAAGATTAAATATTTCTAAGGATAATAAAGCTTGAGAAAAATTCTTTTTCCAAAAAGCATGACGGGACTTTGACTTACCCAAAAAGTCATATGACATTCCTAGATCCACTCTAAAATAGGATTTCATGCGAAGTGTATCTTTATATCTTGTAGGATCAGGAGGTCCATAAGGAAGCCTTGTGCCAAATTGCATTCCCATTTGAACAGTAAAGCTCTCAAGACCCGGCATTTGATCTTGAACAAGAGCCCCAAAATTAAACATTTGGTCCGTTGGTCTTGGAATGTAACCTGGATAAATAGTTGCACTATCAACGACAACTTGGTCTTCACTATACCCGAATATGATTCTTTCTCCCGAGGCATTATAGTATTCCTTGTATTGGTCATCAAGTATATCTTCTTTCGTGGAAAGAAGACCGAGTTTAAAGAAGGATTCAATTCCTTCTACGAATTCTCCATGTATATTTAAATCAATTCCGTATGCATAAGCAATAGCGTTATTATCCGCATAATAGCGCGTTCTCACATTTTCAATTTGATATGGATTCACATCCCACAAATATTTATAAAACAATTCTCCTGTAAATTTGAAAGGCATCTCTCTTTGCCACATATTGAAGAAAAAATCTGTTCCGGCAACTACATGAACAGACTTTTGCGCTTTGACATTTGTTCTAAGGGTGCCATCGAAATATCGAAACTCTCTGTAAAAAGGGGGTTGATAATACATCCCTGATGATAATCTGTAAGATACGTTTCGCTTATAAATTTTGTTGTTTTGTGCCAAAAAGGATTCAGGATAATAAATGAGAGCCGCTCGTGGAGTAAAATACAACTCCTCATTAATGGTAGTGTAGCCTCCTCTGGTTCCGATGCTCAAGGCCCATTTCGCATTAGATTCTGAAATCGTATCCGTACACCATAGTTTTTCCTTTTGTCCGTGCTCACCAATTTTATAGGGCCTTGTTACAACGACATCTTTTTGAGTTTTCGACCAGCTAGAATTATACTGAATAAATCCGGTATATCTCTGGTTATTTAGAGATAGCTCACCTTTTATGACTTCAAATAACTCTATTTCATTTGGATTTGATTGAGGTAAACTATATCCCGCTGAATCAATCATACGCCACTCACTTAAAACATCATTAAATTGATCCATTTGGAACGAAACACCCCATTTCAAATGCCTATTTCTGAAATTTAATCTCGCTTGATCAGAGAACCCATTAAAAAATTCATGTCTTCCATTATGATAAAGATTAATGATTGTAGCATTTAGTTTATTCCTGGCATGATTAAGAAATGTTCCAATTCCCAATACCGCTATCGAATCTCCATATTCTTCTTTTGATGGATCTGTCTCTAATTCATTTATAAAATATTGTCCCTGTATGTCAAAATATTCTCTTTCAGTTGTTTGGAATGCAGTTGCGTAAATATCCAAGTCTGTTTTATCACTTGCTTTCCACTTTAAAGACAATCCACCCATCATGGTTTCGAATTTGGTTTGTTCTTGACCATCAAAATATATTCTAAAAGAATAGGCTTCATTAGCTGTTCCAAAATCAGTTTCTGATGTTTCAGGGCTAAATCTGTAATTGTTCGAAGAATAATGCAAGAGTGTACTCAATATCAAATTATCCTTTATGTTGTAATTAGTCGATATTTGAGCATCTGTAAAAACAGGGTTATAAGATCCCTGGGTAGGCAGTGAATTAAGTAAGTAACCGTTTGATCGGTAACGAGCTCCGACGATATAATTAAAACGTTTTCCAACACCTTGCTCAATATGTGCTTCGGCACCAAGCAAAGACATCATTAGTGAAGATTTAAAAGCACTTGGTCTCTTATAGGTAATATCTAATACTGAGCTGAGCTTATCACCATATTGGGCATCAAATCCACCTGCGGAGAAGCGCACAGATTCCACCAATGCCGAGTGTATAAAACTCATGCCTTCCTGCTGTCCACTTCTTGTCAAAAAAGGTCGATATACTAAGAATCCATTAACATATACAAGGTTTTCATCGTAATTTCCACCACGAACGTTGTAGTTTGTAGTTAGCTCATTGTTTGAAGTAGCGGCGGTAGTCAAAACCAAGCTTCTCTCAATACTTCCGGTAAGCTTTTGTGCATCTACAAGTGGAAGAGATTCTAATTCAAAGGGATTTTCACGCTCTTCGATCACAGTAACACCTTCTTGTAATAAAATAGGAAACGAAATTTTGGGAAATGAATTATTGTTTTGTGTAATGAAAACTGTCTTTTTAATGGTTAGTTCGTTTGCTCGATATAAAATTTTAACGCTATCTCCCTCATTCACTACAAATTCATATGTTCCATCAGTATTGGTGTATGCTTCTTGTAGGGGAGAGGTATTGATTTTTACAAATACATTTTCAATGGGGTTTCCCTTTTTATCAGTACAGGTACCAATCCATGTTTTTTGTTGTCCGAAAGCAACAAAAGAGGTAAAGAAGCAAAGTAGAATTAATCCTTTCAAGGGCATAAAGTTAAAAGCATAACGATTTTAAATCGCAATTATTTTGATTAAATTTTATGCTAAGAATTTATTATATTTGTCGCCACTTAAAATGGTGGTTGTAGCTCAGTAGGTTAGAGCGCCTGATTGTGGTTCAGGAGGTCGTGGGTTCGAGACCCATCTTCCACCCAAAAGCCCGGATTTTCCGGGCTTTTTTATTTTTAAGTTGTGAGGAATTTTAATGTATGCTCACACAATTCCCGAAGTGGGAGAGGAAGCTCTACAGAGTTCCATGGATGTTTTGCTCCAAAAACATGATCTGTATTTTTGATAACGCATAATTCTACATTTGCCCGCTCAGCCAATCTTCTGCCATTATTGATTTCAACAGAGGTATCATTTTCACCATGTGCAATAAATATTGGCTTTTTGTTTTGGGAACAAATCTTTTGTAAATCATAATCATCAGCGTGATTTAGAAAATCTTGAAAGAGTTCGATTTTTTGAGGCAATTCCTGATGAGTCCTACCATTCTTGACGAAACGAACACCATTTGTTTTCCATTCCTCGAGTAATTGTCCTTCGGGAAATCGCTCTCCTATTGATGCTATTGAAGCCCATGTAATAATACTATTGATTTGCCCAATTCTTTCCCCACCAATTAATGCAATTGCTCCACCTTTGGAATGACCAATCACGTGCCCATTCCATTGATCAACTCTATCATTTAACCATTGAACTACTAATTGAAGGTCTTCAATCTCTTTGCTGTAGGTGTTATTTCCAAATGCTTCTGGATCTGGAAAGTCAATTCCGTTATCCGCTGTGCCACCATTATGAGATGTATTGAATTTACAAAAGCCGTAATTCCGTTGTACAAAAAATTGCTGAACTAGATTCCAGGCCCCCCAGTCTTTAAATCCCATAAAACCATGAATGAAGATGATGATTTCTCCATTGAACTCTTCAGGGATTTCAAGGTCAATCAAACTGGTTCTTCCTTTTGCTCCAGAGTAGCTTGTGTTTTTGATATTCATGAAACGTATTCTTGTTTGTGAACGAGTAGAAATTCTTTATCTTCTATTTCACGATAGCCCATATCATAACAAAAAACATATTGTAATCCTTTTTTGGTAGTGTAAACATTGGTAAAATAATGAAAATTAAAACCGAGCTCTGCAAGTTGTATCAAATGCACTTTTGCCTTACCATCAGGATTGAGTTGAGACAATATTCTTCTGTTTTTTCTTAGTATTCTATTGATGTTTCGTACTACTTTGTTGGCATCTTCATTGAGCTTATTGTTATAGGTATTACGACAGTAATCACAACAAAACTTTTGATCCTTTCGGCCCAATAGCTTCTCCTTGCATTCAAGACATTGTCGTTTCGATTGAGAATTCATACGTACAAGATTAACAAGAATTAACATGAAATACAATTCAATAAATGGAGTGTTTCGGATTTTTGTTTCTCTAAATACCAAACATATGAGTGAGTTAAAAACATTGGATAATGATGAAAATATCAATCCCTCCGAGCATCTCAGAAAGCTTAACGATCAAATTGCGCTAGAAAAAATTGCTATTGACCAGCTTAAAAAGGAAATTGCTACGGTGATTGTAGGTCAGGAGGAAATGATTGAAGCATTAATTATTGCCTTGTTAACAGAAGGACACATTCTTCTTGAGGGATTTCCTGGTTTGGCAAAAACATTGACGGTAAAAACACTATCAAAATCTATGAATCTCGATTTTAGTCGAATTCAATTCACACCAGATTTATTGCCGGCTGATGTTACTGGAACAATGATATATCAACAAAAATCTGAAAGTTTTGCAGTGAGAAAAGGGCCACTTTTTGCTTCTTTTATTTTGGCAGATGAAATCAACAGGGCACCGGCAAAAGTGCAAAGTGCTCTTCTCGAGGCTATGCAGGAAAGACAGGTAACTATTGGAGATGAATCGTTTAAATTGCCGGACCCGTTTTTGGTAATGGCTACTCAAAATCCGATAGAGCAGGAGGGGACCTATAACCTTCCAGAAGCTCAAAAGGATCGTTTTATGATGAAGGTAAGTGTTGGTTATCCTAGTCCAGCTGAAGAGGTCCTAATTATCAGGTCTAATATTCAAGAAAGTCAGTCTAAAAAAATAAAAAAAGTATTATCTAAAAAAGATGTGTTGAGGCTAAAGGCCATAGTTAAAGAGGTTTATTTGGATGAAAAAATCGAAAAATATATTGTAGACATCATTAACGAAACTAGAAATCCTAGTATACCTGCAATTCAAGAGCTTTCATCTTATATTTCTTATGGATCCTCTCCTCGAGGAGGAATTAATCTGGCATTGGCTTCAAAAGCACGGGCATTTTTGGAAGGAAGATCTTTTGTTACACCAGATGACGTAAAAGTAATGGCCGTTAAGGTATTAAATCATCGAATAGGACTGAGCTATGAAGCCGAGGTTGATGAGCTGAAAGCAGAAGATATTATATATAAGATCATTCAATACGTTGAAGTACCTTGAATCTTAAAGAAATCATAAAAACAG
The DNA here is from genome assembly GCA_003331365.1 of Flavobacteriales bacterium. Classification (GTDB taxonomy): domain Bacteria; phylum Bacteroidota; class Bacteroidia; order Flavobacteriales_D; family Crocinitomicaceae; genus UBA952. The sequence continues at coordinate 5,054 of QOQC01000016.1, forward strand.
TTCGAAGAATTGAATTGAAAACCAAAAGCTTTTCAAGTCAAAACTTTTCAGGAATGGATCGAAGTGCATACAAAGGTTTGGGTATAAACTTTAGCGAGGTTAGAGAATATCATTTTGGTGATGAAACTCGATTTATTGATTGGAATGTAACGGCTCGTTACAATTCTCCCCATGTTAAAGTATTTGAAGAAGAAAAGGAGCACGTCAACATGTTTTTTATTGATGTATCTAAGTCCTTAAATTTTGGCGAAGACTCACGAACTAAAAAGCGCGTAATAATAGAACTTTTTGCAACATTGGCATTTTCTTGTTCAATGAATCAAGATAAAATTGGAGCTATATTCTTTACAAATAATGTGGTGAAATATTTTGAACCTAAAAAAGGGAAAAAGCATGTTTGGGCGATGCTTAAGTATTTTATAGAAACTGAGCATCACGCCCCATATTCTGACGCCACCAGTGCATTCACTTTTTTTCAAAAAACTAAGTGGAAAAAGTACAGGTTGTTTCTTTTGAGTGACTTGATATTTCCAGATTCAAAAAGGGTTGTAGCTACACTTAAAAAGGTTAAAAATCGAAATCAGGCTTTTATCCTTCGTATTCATGATGAAATGGAAAATAAGTTGCCAATAAAGGGTTTTTATCAACTTGTGAATACGGAAAATGGTCATAGCTCATGGGTAAATGGATTTTCAGGTCATACCAATAGAGCAATGAATAATAAGAATAAGAAGAATATAGAGTTTTGGGAAAGTGAATGTAAGAATAATCATTTCCACATCACATCCATATCTACGAAGTCTGATATATATGCTAAACTAAATGGCTTTTTTCTAAGAAAATGAAACATTTTTTAAGCCTTCTTTTACTCATAAGCTCCATTAATTGTTCTGGGCAAGCTATAGAGGTGAATATTTCAAGAGATGAGGTAAGAGTAGGTGATGTATTTGTTCTTCAATATATGATATCGGATGTCTCGAATTTTCCTGAGACCATAAATGCTAATGATTTTTTCCCGGTGAATGTACTTTCGAAAGATACTTTAGTTCATCATCCAGACTCATTGGTAGAAATCCTTTCATATAAAGACAGCATTTTAATGAATAATGGTATTTCTCGATACAGTCGTTCGTATCATTTAATAGCCTGGGACTCCTGTGCTTTATCTCTTGTGGGTTTTGAATACTTGTATAATGACTCTGTATTTAAATTTCCACCAGTCTATTTGAATGTTACTTATTATGATACTGAAAGTGGCCTTGAATTAATGGATATTCAAGAGGGTTTTCACGATTGGGAAAAATCAAGCAATAAAAAACCAAGTTTATGGTGGATTTGGATAATCGTATCAATCATATGCGCATTTAGTGTTATATTTTTATTGTGGCGTAGAAAGAATAAAAAAAGACAGATCCTAAAGCAATCCTTGCAGGAAATTACCCTTGAACAAATAGAAAAATTAAAAAAAGAAAAGCTTTGGCAGAGGGATATGCTAAAGGAGCACTTTGTTCAATTTTCTCATATTCTTAGGACTTATCTCACGGACCGATTTGGCATTTCCTTTTTAGACAAGACTACAGAACAATCCATTCTTCTATTGGATCAACTAGAGTTTGATGAAAAGATCAATAATATGATTTTGCAGCTGTTAAAAAAGTCAGACTTGGTGAAATTTGCCGACTCACGCACTGAAGAAACATATATCCAAGTTTTATTTGAAGAGTTGACCTTAATTGTAATCCAAACAACGCCAATATCAGAAGATTAATGATAAGCATAATTGAGCAATATATTGGATATGAATTCACGGAGCCTTCTTGGTTCTTTCTCACGCTTTTATTGCCTTTATTTTTTTTGCTTTTGTATAAATTGAATCAAAGCAACCTATTTGGGATTAAATACACAAATACGAATGAAAATCAACAGGAAATCACTTCTTTTTTTGTATTGACTCTAAGAATGTTCTTGCATGCTTTCAAGATTCTTTTGTTTCTTCTATTTATTGTGCTCTTGGCCAAACCCATTAAAATAGATGAATCATCAGCAATGCCCGATAATAGTGCTTATGGTATAGATCTCATTTTTGTTCTAGATGTTTCTTTATCAATGCAAGCTATGGATTTAAAGCCTAATCGACTTGAAAGTGCCAAAAGGGTTATAGGAAACTTTGTCCGGCAAAGAAAAAATGATCGGATCGGACTGGTTGTTTATTCAGGAGAAGCATATAGCGCATGTCATAAGACAACAGACCATCAACTTTTTCAATCTCAACTGCAGTATGTTAATGGAACTGATTTAATTCAAGGTACTGCAATAGGAGTTGGATTGGGTACCGGTATCACTCAGTTACGAGGTGACAGCACTTCGTCAAAGGCCATCATACTATTAACAGACGGAAAAAATAATATTGGAGATATTTCTCCTGTTGAGGCTTCCGAACTAGCATTTAACGAAAATATCCGTGTATATACAATTGGTGTTGGGACAAATGGGTACGCACCAATGCCAGACGTTGGTCTTTTTGGTTCAGGCATCAGTTACAGTTTGGTTGAGATTGATGAGGAAATTTTAAAAGAAATCTCTGACAAAACTGGGGGAAGGTATTTTCGCGCTACAGACTCAGAATCTCTTCAGAATATTATTGCTGAAATTGATAAAATCGAAAAAAAAATAATGAATAAGGAGGAACAAATTCTTCCACAAACAGCACAGCTTGAGACCTTACTCACCATACTTTTGATTTTAACAGGTGCGATTATTCTCGGTGATATTTTTCTTTTTATGGTTTATGAATAAAAGAATCCCACATACCTTTATTAACTGGTTCAAGGTCTTTTGGATTGTTGAATTGTTGTGTATTACTCTTGTTTTAATTAGTTACCAGTATTTAGTTAACAATGGAATGATTTTTCAAAATCCAGAGGCCTTATATTTACTTTTCGTTTTTCCCTTTTTGTACCTTCTTTTTTTCAAAAGATCATATGATCAGACTCAACTATTTGAAAATAGTCCTCAGTTGCTGACAACAGGTAATAAAAGTTATTTGAGGATATTCCATTTTAAATTTATTTTTTTAAAAAACACCTTTTTTGCTATAATTATTGCTCTATCCAATCCCATTTATGGTACTAAGAAAGTTGATGTGATTTCTAAAGATGGTGAAATTATGATTTGTCTTGATATTTCGAATTCAATGAATGTAAAAGATATAGGAGATGAAAGCCGACTAGAAGTATCAAAAAGAATTTTAAATGGCATTGTCAATAAATTAGCTGGTCAAAAAATTGGTATTTGCTTATTTGCGGCAGACGGATTCGTACAGATTCCACCTACCCGAGATTATCAATCTGTAAAAGTTTTGTTATCAGATGTGGAAACTACATATCTGAGTAGACAAGGGACAAATATTGCTGAGGCTTTAAAGCTTGCAATGAGCACCTTTTCAAAAGGTAAGGTGCCTAAGTCAATTCTTTTGATTACCGATGGTGAAAATCACAAGACGGAGAATAAGAGTATTTATGAATTAATAAAAAAGAACAAGGTATTACTCATTGCAATGGGGATAGGGAGTGAGACTGGCGGGCCAGTCCCTGATATTTCAAATCGTACATTAAAATTTGATCAAAACGGCAATCTTGTTATTTCAAAACTAAATGTTGAGTTCGTGCAAAAATTGGCAGATCAATCCAACGGGAAGTTGATGAGAATTGATTCAGCATATCCGAATTTAAGTGGTTTATTAACAGAAATTAACCTGAGGTCAAAGGGATATTATCGAAATTTGAAAATTGAAGTGAAGCAATCTTTAGTTGAATACCCCGTATACTTTGGATTTGTATTTTTTATGTTATTCTTAATTATACCGGTGCTCAAGCTTTTTAAGAAATGAAAAATATTCTTTTAGTATTAATTATTTTATCGGGTAATTGTCTTAATGCTCAGGTTTGGACTGATTCATTACGAAAAGCTCAAAATCTACATAAGGAGCAGGAATATAGCAAGGCGCTTGACCTCTATAAAAGGGCAAAAGTCAATTCAGCAAATGATAAGTATTTGAAAGGTGAAATAGCCCAATCTGCATATAAATCTAAGGATTTTGAATCTGCATATGCTTCATTACAAACCGCCATAAAACAAGAAACCAACTCAATTGAATTATCAAGATTGCATTATAACCAGGGTAATGTTTGTTTTAAAAAGGGCAATTACGAAGAAGCTATAGAAAATTATAAATTATCTCTTAGAGAGAATCCAAAAAATGAAGATGCAAAATATAATCTGTCGCAGGCGCTGAGAAAGAAAAAGAATCAAGAAAAAGAACCAAAGAATCAAGAAAAGGAATCACCTCAAAATGAAGCCAGAGAGTCAGATGGTGATCCGAATAAAAAAAGAAAGGAGTTTTCTCTTGAAAAACAAGCAGCAGATCGCACATTGGATGAGTTGTTGAAGAATGCTCAAAATACAAAAAGAAGGTTGTCCAATAATTCTACAAAAAGAAAAAGTAAAAACGAAAAGGACTGGTAGTGAAATATTTCATATTCATATCTCAATTGTTATTTGCCATTTTCGTGATAGGCCAAAAATCAGATGTTTTTATTGAAATATCCGAAACAGATATTGTCGTAGGTCAAAATATTACAATTTCCATTACAAGTTCCTTAAATGGTAAAATTGAGTTTGATTTTCCATCTAATTTCCAGAAGGGCTATACTCAAATGGAAGGGATGTCTCAAGAATATAAAAATGGTGTTAGTAAAACGGTTTATTACAAAACCCAAAATGGGTTTTTCACACAAAAAGGCAAGTATGTGATTGGTCCTGCTGTTGTTAAATCTAAGGGTAAAATATACAAATCAAATAGGGTAAAGGTAAATGTCAAAAAATCAGATAAAACAATCCCTAAAAGCAACGAGTTTAATCGAAAATTAAAAACAATTAAAACCTTGTATGGGGAAACCAATGTTTCAAATCAAGAAATATATGAAGGAGAATCAGTTAATTTAAATGCCAAGATATACTCTAAATATCCCTTTTCTAAGTACGGTTATACACCTTATGTGGTATCAGGAAAGCACGATGATTTTGAAATCAGTAATAAGAATCCCTTGGCATTGGCAGAGGAGAAAATTGAAGGAGAAAGTTTTTATACGTTAATCTTAGATAATCGAGTAGTTTTCCCACTAAAGTCAGGAACCTTCGTAATCAATCCATTTGAATTTGATATTGTCGACAACAGAATCTATCGAGTCAATTCGGATAAAAAAATCATTACTGTTCGAAAATTACCGATAAAAAATAGACCTGATGATTTTATAGGTTTAGTGGGGGATTATGAATTTGATGTATCGCTCTCTAGCAATGAGGCTGATGTGAATGAAGTGATCACATTACAAATAAGAATAGATGGATCAGGTAATTTTCACCATGCCTTGATACCTGACTTGACCTTACCAGAAGAACTTGAGTTATATGCAGATCCGGTCGAAAAAAAAGACTATCAAATAACTTCTAAAGGTTTTGAAGGAGCGCTTAAATATACATATCCACTTAAGGTTATTAAAAAAAACAGTACCAAAATACCCGAAATCTCAATTTCCTACTTTAACCCTACAGAGAAGCAATATCGAACATATACGTCAGAATCTTTGCCCATTAATGAAAACATTGACACTACGGATATAGAAATGATTGAGAATGCTGTTACTGCAGAAAAAGTTAATAAAGAAGCAGATATAAACCAAAAAAACGAAGAAATCGAAACCAAGAATGCGAATTGGATTTGGTATCTAATTATTCTTGTGCTTATCTCGGGATTTGCAATGTTTCTATGGAATTACTTAAAAAGGCGAGGTGCTGTGGGTCAGAAAAATGAAAAATTGCCTACATCCAATGAGATTAAGGACCTGCTTTTTGGACTAGAAAATCAAACAGAACCGAGCATTATTCTTTCACAATTGGAAGATTGTTTGTCTCAGACATGTTCAATGATTATTGGAATACCTTTTTTAAAAGTGTCTAGAAATGAAGTTTTTACCCTATTAATAGAAAAGTTAGAAGCCAATCAACTGCAAAGGTTAAAGGAGTTGTACAAGCAAATTGATGTAATGCGATTTAGTAAGGAAACATCAAAATTGACGTTAAATGATATGAAATCAGAATGTAAAAGCCTTATTCTTTCAATCTTATCAAAAAAGTCGTAATCATTGTAGACAAAAGGGTTTAATTCATTTTATCATCTATGTTTTAGCTGTTTTTTTTAATTTTTTTTGATAAAAAGTCCAACCTTATTGACATTTTCTCGTCTAAAGACTAAATCGTTGATACTATGAGACAGCTAAAAATTGCAAAACAAGTAACAAATCGCGAAACCGCTTCACTGGATAAATATCTTCAGGAAATTGGCCGTGTTGATTTAATTACTGCCGACGAAGAGGTGGAATTGGCAAAAAGAATTAAGGAAGGAGATCGTCAGGCATTAGAAAGGCTTACTAAAGCCAACTTGCGATTTGTGGTTTCAGTTTCTAAGCAATATCAAAATCAGGGATTGACCTTATCCGATTTAATCAATGAGGGAAACCTTGGTTTGATTAAAGCTGCTGAGCGATTTGATGAAACACGTGGTTTTAAATTCATTTCTTATGCAGTATGGTGGATCCGCCAATCCATCCTACAGGCTTTAGCTGAGCAGGCTCGTATTGTTAGATTACCGCTCAATAAGATTGGAAATATCAACAAGATTAATAGAGCTTACTCTGAATTGGAACAGAAATTTGAGAGACCTCCCTCTGCTGATGAATTAGCTGAAATGCTAGATTGTACGCCACAAGAGGTGAAGCAGTCACTATCGCAAAATGGTCGTCACATTTCCATGGATGCTCCACTCGTCGAAGGTGATGATTCATCTTCCAGTATGTATGATGTGATGGGAAGCCAAGATTCTTTGCCTAGCCCTGAATCAAACTTGGTTATGGAGTCACTTCGTTGTGATATTAGACAATCTTTAAAAAGCTTAACTCCTCGCGAAAGTGAGGTGGTGAGTATGTTTTATGGTTTAGAAGGAAAAATGCCACTTTCATTAGAAGAGATTGGAGATCGTTTTGACTTGACTAGGGAGCGTGTTCGTCAAATTAAGGAGAAGGCTATAAGACGTTTGAAGCACACCTCTAAAAACGTTGTTCTAAAGTCGTATCTCGGATAATTTATAAAGGGTCTACATCAATTACGATCCTTATCGTTTTGAAATCGGCTCTTTGATAGAATTTATCTATAATTTCATGTAGTTTTTCTTTAACTTTTTTTTCAGAAGCAGTCCTTTCAATTTTTAGTTTAATTTCTTTCAGGTATTGGTTTTTAATTTTTTGAATGAGTGGAAATTCTGGACCAATAACTCTTTCCTTAAAAGTTCCCCTTAATTTCTGGGCCAGCTCCTTTGAAGCCAATTCAACTAAATTGATATTTTTATGCTTAACCGTTAAGCTTATTAGTTTGTAAAAAGGAGGATAATTGAAATTTTTTCTTTCGATAATTTCATTATCATAAAATCCATTGTAATTATGTCCTGAAATGAGTTCTAATACCCAGTGATCTGGGTCTCCAGTTTGAATAATTACCTTTCCTTGTTTTTGCAATCTTCCAGCTCTTCCAGAAACTTGAGACATCAATTGGTATGATCTTTCATATGCTCTGAAATCAGGTCGGTTCAATAGCATATCAGCATCCAAAATGCCGACGAGATATACATTATCAAAATCAAGCCCTTTAGTAACCATTTGTGTGCCGATTAAAATGTCAATTAATCCATTATCGAAGTCATTTAATATTTCTTCGTAGGCATTTTTGGCTCTTGTGGTATCGAGATCTAAGCGTTTGATTACTTTGTCAGGAAAAATGAGGCTCAGCTCATCTTCTATTTTTTCTGTTCCAAACCCAATCATATTGAGTCGATTACTACCACAAGAAGGACAGGAGCCAACTGGATTTGTTGTAAATCCGCAATAATGACATTTTAAATGATTGGCATGCTTATGATAGGTGAGTGAAACATCGCAATTGTTACATTTGGGTGTCCAATTGCAAATTTCGCAGCTCCAAAGTGGGGTATATCCTCTTCTGTTTTGGAATAAAATAACTTGCTCCTTTTTCTTTAAAACCTCATCCATTGTTTCCAATAAAAAATTGGAAAAATGAGAATTCATATTTTTCAATCTCCGCTCTCGTTTGACATCTGCAAATAGTACCTCAGGAAGTTTAAGGCCTTGATATCTTTCTTTCAACTCTACGAGCCCAAATTTTCCTTGCTTGGCATTATAATATGTTTCCAAAGCAGGTGTTGCAGTTCCCAATATGACTTTTGCTTGATGCATTTGACCGAGAACAATGGAAGCATCTCTGGCATTATATCTTGGAGATGGGTCATATTGCTTAAATGATCCTTCATGCTCCTCATCAACGATAATTAAACCCAAGCTTTGGAATGGAAGAAAAACTGATGATCTTGCACCCAGAATAATTCTAAATTCTTTTGGGTCGTCAGCCAATACTTTATTCCATATTTCTACCCTTTCATTTTGATTGAATTTCGAATGATATACTCCTATTTTTTCTCCAAAGTAAACAGATAGTCTTTGAATGAGTTGGGTGGTTAAAGCTATTTCGGGGAGCAAAAATAAAACTTGGTGACCTTGGTCGAGATAATCTTGAATGATCTGAACATATATTTCAGTTTTTCCCGAACCGGTAACACCGTGTAGGAGGGTGACATCATTTGTTTTCATTGATTCATTTAGCTCTTTTAAGGCATTTTCTTGGGATGTACTTAGAGATTTGAATGATTCATTATTCTTTTCTTCATTGTTGATTCTGTCAACCTGATACCTTTCTACTTTTAAAACACCTTTTTTTGAAAGTGTATTTAAGGTTGAGTTGCTTATGCCTTTATTGAGTAAATAGGATTTTTGAATAGGCAGAAATGCTTTATTTTCATCTTTATGATGCAAAAATGCCATCACTCCCTCGATCTGCTTATCATTTCTTTTCTTTAATTCAAGCTCCTCAATGAGCATATTCAGATTTTGTTCAACTTGAAATGTTTGCTTCAATTCATAACATAAAACAGTCTTTGGTTTGTAACGTCTCCTGATTTCCTCTCTTGAAATCAATACACGATGTTCAATAAGCTTTTTAATGACTGGTTGAATCGTTTTTAAACCGACTAAATCTGAAAGCTCCTTCAAATCACAGACCTCTTTATGTTCTAGATAATCTACAATTTCGGTTTCCCGTTCATTTAGATTGACGTACAACTCATTATATTCAGGATGTATTTCAAATTTAGTTTCACTTGCCAGCTTGAGATGCGATGGTAATGCGGCATTCATTACATCTCCTATTGGCGACATATAATACCGAGAGATCCATTGCCAAAATTTAATTTGTTGATCCGTTACAATGGGTGCTGAGTCAAGGACAGCCTCTATATATTTGGATTGGTAGGTAAGTGGAATATCTTCATGAATTCTCAGCACTACTGCAGTTTGCATTTTACTCTTTCCAAATGGAACAATTACCCTACACCCCACATGAACATTATTGTTCAATTCAAATGGTATTCTGTAGGTAAATGACCTGTGTATGGGAACAGGTAATATTACATCAGCAAAAAGAGTCAGCCGATCATTCATGTTGAATTAAGAAGTCTAAATTATATGGCCTTAATTACAAGCAAAGGACTCATTGTTTGCATTGTCGGCAGGGTGATCGGAACAAAACTGCAATAATCCTGTAATCGGCCCCTCACAAAGCTCTATGGTACTATTCTTATCTAAGGATCTAATAAATGCCTGTTGTGGTGAAACGTAAAAAGGTCTATACGTTTTAACCGTTTGCACCGAAGAAAATAAACCAATAACTCTGTAGCCTTCAGTTACCGTTAAATTGGTATATGTTGGTTTACTTTGAGCTAATGAACTGGAAGGAGTATTGACAACGATATAATTGTATAAATCTTCTGCTCCACCGGTAATTTGAATTTCAAATCCTTTGAATACTCTTCTTGTAACGGCTTCATTGGGCACGACATCGTTTAAAACGAGATTGTAAAAGGTTTGTCCATTGGCTCCAAATGATTGACTAGAATTGGATAAGACGTCCGTTTCTCCTACTATCCAATCGAATGATTTTGATTCGTATTCATTACCAATGTATTCATTGTAACGGACTTGGATTTTGGCATTAACCACTCTTGAATTTCCCGTATTAGAAATCAATACAGAGGTGGATTGATATTCGCCAGGATTTGTCGCAAACTTAAATCTAAAATTTTGTGAAGAGGCTGTAGTTGTTATGTTCTTAACAAGCTCTGTTTGAGCATTTACCTCGAATTCTCCTTCGTTTAGAATCGCCTTAAAACGATATTCGGCATTTGGGTTTAAGGAGGTAAGCTGAGGGTTTGGTGAAGTTTGTATGGTTCCGAAAACACCTGTATTTGAAACTATTGTTGGTAGTGTTTTGAAGTAGTATACTTTTTGAGTTGGGGCATAAAATACACCATTGGTATCTTTGTTGTCGATGATTGTATCACGCAATACCCAAGTTCTTGTTACTTGACCGTTTTCAATCTCCTCAACTGTTGCTTCTACCGATTGAAAATAACTCGAGTCGGGGATTTGTGCAATTTCTAACGCATTTCCTGGACCTATGAAGGCTCTGGTAATCTTAACGTAATGAAGTGAGTCTGAATGATCCAACAAGCCATAAATCACGGCAGTTTCCGTAAAGTCACCAACAAGGTCAATTTTTTCGCTACAACTCATGAGAAGAGATGAAATCGCAAAAACCACTAGTAATTTTTTCATATTGCTTCTAAAGAATTTCCAAAAGTTCAACCTCAAATATAAGAAGACTATATGGTTTTATACCACTTCTTGGGTTGGGATTTGCACCGTAAGCAAGCTCCTGAGGAATATAGAAAATAAATTTCGATCCAGGTCTCATCAGCTGTATGCCTTCAGTCCATCCAGGAATTACCTGATTTAATCCAAATTCTGATGGTTCTCCTCGTTTATAGGAGCTATCAAATTCTTCTCCCGAAAGCATAGTACCCCTGTAATCAACCTTCACACGTGAAGTTGATGTTGGATTTGGTCCTTTTCCTTTTCTAAGTATTTTGTATTGGATTCCTGACTTTGTTTCTTTGATTCCTTTTTTTGTTTTATTCTTTTTCAAGAATTGGATGCCTTCCTCTTTTACTCTTAATACAATTTCACGATTTTTTAGTTCTAAACTTTGATTGAGCTCTTCAAATATCCGCGCTTCAGTTTGTGGCTCATTCCTAAACACGTTTTTCAAACTGATCCCATCACTAAAACCAAGGCAAAGTTTCTTCTCATCAAATAAATCTAGTGACTCTAGCTTATTCATGTTTTTAATAAATTCATCTTTCGAAAGTCTTCCTACACTTCGAGCGCATGAGTCTGCAAATGATTTATTATCCCTTGTGCTTTCTGAAGCCATGTAGGCCTGAACATCCGAGAAACACTTATTAAGGTCATAAGATCCTATTTCGTCAGAAAAACCTTGACTAATGAGCCCTCTATCTAAGGATTTGAATTCTATTTGCCCATAAAACTGTTCAGAAATTTTAAGACCTAATACATATGAAATACTGTCTTTTTGGGTATTGAGTTTGACATTACTTTGTCCATAGTCTATTTTCTTCTGAGAATTAAAATTAGTCTCATTTGTAGTTTTTGATTGATCTGCCTGAATCTGCTCAGATTTATTTTCTTCACTACATGAAAAAAACAATAAAAACGCCGAAAAATAAAAAAATCGAATCATTGAATAGACAAAAGTTCAACGTCAAAAATTAATGCACTAAAAGGCTCTATAGGACCTCCAGGATGAGGGTTTGCTCCATAAGCCAACTCTTGAGGAATATGTAATCTGTATTTTGACCCTACATTCATGAGTTGAAGCGCTTCAGTCCACCCTGGAATCACTTGATGAACTCCAAAACTTGCTGGAGTGCCTCTTTCCACTGAGCTATCAAATACAGTTCCGTCAATTAGAGTGCCGTGGTAATGCACGGTGACATTATCTGTGCTGGAAGGACGCGAACCTTCTGCTTCAGTTAGAATTTCGTATTGAAGTCCCGATTCAGTGGTTTGAATTTCGCTTCTTTTTTGATTTTCCTTCAGATAATCTATTCCTTTCTGTTTGTTTTCTCCGTATGCTGCATCGTTTGCCTCATCCATATATGATTTAATCAACTCGTTGGCTTCATTAGGATTGATCTTGAATTTATTATTTTCAAATACATCTTCGATTCCATTTTTGAGTAAATTCAGATCTAGTTTATCTAATTTTTGGCTCTTCAAACTTTCTGCTATGCTCATTCCTACTGCGTAGCTGACTTTTTCTTTTAATTCGTTCATTTATTTATTTTAGGTGGCGAAGATAATCAAAATCTACCCTTAGTCGTCAAATAAATGCTTTCATATTAATGAAACATGGGACCTATGTTTCTCGTATGCTTTTAATACATGAAAAAGGACTTTCATTTTTCTTATGAATTGTTATCTCATTGGAAAGAACTTCCTATTGAGGATCAGGTTTTGGTTGACAAAGCATTTGAGGCAGTGGAGACGGCTTATGCTCCGTATAGTGAATTTAAAGTAGGGGCATCCGTAAGACTCGATAGTGATGCTATAGTAACTGGAAGTAATCAAGAGAATGCTGCTTATCCCTCTGGATTGTGTGCTGAACGAGTAGCACTTTTTCACATCGGAGCATCATTTCCAAAACAGACCATAAAAACCATATGTATTGTGGCCAAAGGTACTTTGATCCCGGATTACAAATTACTCTCTCCTTGCGGTGGATGCAGGCAAGTAATGCTTGAGTCAGAAAATAGACAGAAAAGTAAAATTCGAATTATCATAGTAAATCAAGATAACAGAACCATGATTGTACCATCAGTCATTGATTTACTTCCTTTTGGATTTGGATCTTGATTACTTAAGAAGGATTTCATTAGGTTTTGGAATATACCATGAGTATCTTTACGCCCACAAAATTGGCTTATGATAAATTGGTTTACAGTAAAATTAAAATACACAAAGCAACTAGATAATGGGACGCTGAAAAGGGTAACTGAACCGTATCTTATTGCTGCCACTTCATTTACAGATGCAGAGGCAAGAATTTATGAAGAAATGGGTAATGCCATTCGAGGAGAATTTATGGTATCAGGGATTGCAAGAACGGATATTCATAATATTTTTCCGATTGACGGATCAAATCTTTGGTTTAAATGTAAAGTATCATACGAAAGTGCAGATGACGAAGGAGGAAAAGCCAAAAAAATAAATCAATACTTTTTAACGGAAGGCACGAGCGTAAAGGATGCTTGTGAAAATTTGATTGAGAATCTCTCTGATTTAATGGTGGATTTCAAGATTTTATCGGTCGCGGAGTCACCAATTATTGAAATATTTTCACCAAAGCAAACTACTGATCAACCCATTAATTTGGAAAAAGAAAGCCCTGCAATTGTTCCTAATGAAGATTTCGAAAGTTAAATTAGGATGAATTTGAATAGAAATGAGTAAACACATCAAACGCTTAAAGGACGACCATAAAGATTTCGATTATGGAGATTTGGGTTCTGATTTTGAATCCAATCCCATTTTGGCATTTCAAAAGTGGTTTGATGAGGCTTGTGAGAAAAATGAATCTGAGCCCAATGCATTTTGTTTGTCTACAATAGATGAGACAGGTAAAAGTCCTTCAAGTAGAATCGTTTACCTCAAAGACCTACGAAATGACGAATTGGTTTTTTACACAAATTACAACAGTGACAAAGGTCAACAAATACATAAAAATCCAAATGCATGCATACTTTTCTTTTGGCCTGGACTGCAGCGTCAAGTGAGAATTCAAGGTGTATTGAGTAAAATTCCTGACATAGAAAGTGATGTCTATTTTAATTCAAGACCGAGAAGTAGTCAAATTGGAGCTTGGGCTTCTCAACAGTCGATGATTTTGAGTGGGCCGAAAGAATTGGAAGATAGGGTAAAAGAAATTGAATCAAAATATCCTGACCGTGTTCCAAGACCAGAATTTTGGGGCGGATATGCATTAAGACCAAATTATTTTGAGTTCTGGCAAGGAAGGCCATCAAGATTGCATGATCGGGTGTGTTTTGATATTAAAAATGGGAATTGGACCTCCTTTCGCAAAAATCCATAATTATGAATGAGCCTATCTGTCATGAATTCAATGATGGTATACGTTTAGTGTATCTCAATAAGTTGAGTGAGGTTGGTCATCTTGGATTTTTATTTCGAGCGGGTTCTCGATTTGAAAAAAAGAATAAGGTGGGCTTGGCTCATTTTTTAGAACATTGCGTGTTTAAAGGAACGCATAAAAGAAATGCGATACAAACCATTTCCAGAATTGATGAGGTTGGGGGGGAATTAAATGCCTATACGGCTAAAGAAGAATTGTGTCTTCATGCCTCATTTCCCAAAAAGTACACCTCAAGGGCAATAGAGCTTTTATCTGACATCGCCATAAACCCTATTTTTCCTTCGGACGAACTCAATAAGGAAAAAGAAATCATATTAGATGAGATTAATTCCTATTTGGATAGTCCTTATGAAAAAATATTTGATGATTTTGAAGAAGAAATGTTCAAAGGGCATGCTTTGGGAAATAACATTTTAGGGAAAAAGGAAGGATTAAATGAATTTACTAAGGCCGATCTTCAGGAATACGTCAAATCTTATTTCACAAAAGACAATTTGGTCGTTTCTTATGTGGGAGAGGTACCTCTTAAAAAAGTGGTTCAATACTTGGAGAAATATTTGATAAATATGCCAGTAAGTAGCTCGAGTAATTCTTTCGAGGTATTTAATAATTATAAGAGCTTTGAGATCTGCCGAAAAGAGGCAAATTATCAAGCCCATGCGATCATTGGAGGAATGGCACCTGGTTATAAAGATGAAAATAGAATAGCCATGACATTATTGATGAATATTCTAGGTGGCCCAGCAATGAATTCATCATTGAATCTATTACTTAGAGAGAAGCATGTATTGGCTTATGGAGTTGAGGCGAATTACGTGCCATATGCTGATGTTGGCTTCTGGCAAATATATGTAGGTTCAGAATCAAAGAATCTCAAAAAGTCAATCAAGCTCATAAAAAGAGAGCTAAAAAAAATGCAAAAATCCAATATTACAGATGTGAGGTTGAAAAAAGCAAAACAGCAACTTAAAGGCCAAATGGCGCTAAGTATGGATAGTAATTCTGGGTTAATGCATAGTTTGGGTAAAAGCTTCCTGGCTTTCGGTCAGATTGATACCATTCAAGAAATTCATAAAAGCATTGATGACATCACCTCTTCACAGCTTAAAAAGCTTGCCAATACTTTCATGGAAGATTCACAAATTTCGACCTTGGTTTTCGACCTTAGGTAGGCTTATTTCTTGCTCCAAAAATAGTGCTTCCGATTCTGACCATAGTGCCACCTTCTTCAATTGCCAATTCGTAATCACCACTCATTCCCATCGAAAGGATATTAAAATTCTCAGATTGATTAAAATGATCATTTTTTAAATCATCAAATATGGTTTTCAGTGATTTAAATTCATTTTTAATTTGATTTCTGTTATCGGTAAAGGTTGCCATACCCATTACGCCGTCAATACGAACGTGAGTCAATTCTGCAAATGACTCACTATTCAGCAATTCTTTAGCTTCAGATAGATCAAGACCAAATTTTGATTCTTCTTCAGCAATGTGAAATTGGAGAAGGACCTTAATGACGCGATTGTGCTTTGCACCTTGTTTATTAATTTCCTTTATGAGCTTTAGACTGTCTACTCCATGAATTAAATGAGTAAATGCTGCGATGTATTTTACTTTATTTCTTTGTAGATGACCAATAAAGTGCCATTTGATATCACCGGGAAGTATCTCTTGTTTTGTAACCAATTCCTGAACTTTATTTTCACCAAAATGACGCTGACCCGCATTGTAAGCTTCCATTAATTGCTCTGGTGGTTTGGTTTTTGAAACCGCCACGAGGGTCACGTTATGGGGTATTTTCTCTGAAAGATTCGAAATGTTTTCTGCAATCATTCTTTAATATTATAAATTGTTAATCCACTTCTTAATTTTGGCTCAACCCATGTGGATTTTGGAGGCATATTCAGTCCACAATCGGCCACCAGTTTTATTTGATCTATTGATGCAGGATATAATACAAATCCTAGTGGATAATTGTTTTTGATTCCGTATTGTTGAAATTCATCAACTGAGAATATGCCGGGTAGGAAATCAACTTGATCACTTGTCTTCAAGTCTTTTATTCCAAGAATCGGATTTAAAATTAATTCTGTTAAAATACTGGAATCTAATTTTTTAACTGGGTCTTTATCATCTATTAGTTCGGGATTTATTGAAACTGCATACCAATCCTCTTCGAAATAAAAATGAATGTGATTTGCTTGATGTGGTTTGGATGCTTCCTTTAAACTCTGAACTGAACCAATTTCTTTTAATTGTTCAATAAACTTGTTTTTAGAAATACCATTGAGTGATTTAATCAATCTATTGAATTCTATAATTTGAAGCTGTTCTTCCTCCACAAAATACGAGAGGAAATGTGCTGAATTTGGATAAGTATTTTTCTTGTTTTCGTGAAGGCGGACAGATGATGCAGACCTATGATGACCGTCTGCAATGTAGGTACAATTTATTTCTTTGAAATGTTTTTGAATTGCGATACTGTCCGCATCTTCAAGTACCCATAATTCATGTTTGATTAAATCTGTTGTACTAAATTCATATTCTGGCCTTGCCTCCGAAAGACCTCTAATTAAATCATTTATTTTATCATTGCCTTTATAAGAAATCAATACAGGTTCTGCATTGTAACCAACAATATCTAGGTAATTGGTGAATATTTCTTCTCGAGATGTAAGTGTGGCCTCGTGTTTTTTAATATCGCCATTGAGATACTCCGTTACACTCGCTCCGCCAATAATTCCAGTACAGGATTTATTCCCTTTTGTTTGTCTGTATAAATATAAATGGGGTTTCTCATCTTGAATTAGTATACCTCGATCTATAAAGTCTTGATATCGTTCACTTACAAGATTAAATCTTTCATCTGAATTCGCTTTTGTTTTAATCGGGTTATTGAATTCAGGATTGATGATACGTAAAAACGTATATGGATTATCTTGGAGTTTTGCTTGAAGCACATTTTTCTTGTAGGAATAATAAGGGCGAGTCGCAACAAGATGAACCTTGTCTCGAATGGGTCTTATTGCTTTAAATGGTGCAATTTCCGCCATACTTAGAATTTATAGCTCATACCAAAGCTTGGTAAAAACGGAAATTGATAAATTTCGTCGTTTGTAACCCTGTTCACATAAAAGATATTGTTTCGGTCATAGGCGTTTGTCACACTAGCCACAACCTCCATTATGGTTTTATTTTTGAACTTAAATTGCTTTTTCAAAGTGACATCCAAGCGGTGATAAAATGGTAATCTTTCACTGTTAAACTCACCTAAAATGGTTGAAACAGAGCTGCTATTATTGGTAACATAATTTGAGGTAACTCCGTTGTTAAATGATTCAAGCTCAAAGAAACCAGCTGTTGGTGTGAATGGTAATCCAGAACCAAGATTCCATCTCACATTTAATTCAATATCCCTTTTAGCGCCGAAGCTATATGAACCAACTAAATTGATATTATGTCTTCTGTCAAATACAGGAAAGTACTCTATGAAGCCATCCCAGCGCGTATTGTATCCGTATGAATATACTCCCCATAAGAAAAGTCTGTTCTTAGAATACTTAAGAAGAAAGTCAATTCCATATGATTGTCCTGATTCAATGATAAAGTCTTTTTTGAATACGTCATCAATCTGATCAAATTCGGCAATATCTTCGTAAAGTTTGTTTTGGTTAATGTTACTTAGCTGAGAAAAATATTTGTAGTACGCTTCAATATTTACTTCAATATTTTTGCCTAAATCATATTCTACACCAGCAATACCATGCCATGCATATTGCAATCCGTTTCGAATTGACCTGGTTTGTTGAAACTCGTTTACAAAATTATCCTGTACATTGGTTGGAGCGCTTAAAAGTCCATTAAAAAGATTCACAATATCCTTATCTGAAGAAGCAGAAGTAAAGTTTTGCGAGAATCGACCACCTGAAAACTTGAACCGTAGCTTTTCGCTTGCATTGTATTTTGCTCCTATTCTAGGTTCCGGTGAAATGGTGTTTAATGAGGCATATGCTTGAATTCTCATTCCAATTTGTAAGACCCATCTTTTTCCAACTCTTCTGTAGTTGTAATACCCACCAATTTCCGTAGTAAAGTTTTCATCTTCAATAATTCTTTGTGCGAGATTGTAGGTCGTATATCTTGTATTGAATCCATTAATATTGAATCCATAATTCATCTCTCCTTCATTTTTCAGGAAGTAGCTAAAATCAAATCCTAAATCAAATCCTCCAATACTGGAGGTACGAGGTGCTTGGGCTTCCTCAGCGAATGTCGTTTCAAAATTACTTCCATTAACATGACCTCTAATAAATATGGGAGAGCTACTTGGAACCAGTAAGAAGTTAATTCCTCCACCAGAAGATTGCCAATTCAAATCGGCTACCGAATAATTTACACTGTCTCTGTTGTGAAATGCAAATGCACTAAATTTAGATCCTCCATCACCTGTAAAGGTCATCTTGCCATATAAATCAGTGAAATTAAATGGAAGTCCATTTCCTTCATTTACGTTGCCGTATAGCTCTTTGGAGGTGTAATCCAAAAGACTATGCTTGGCTGAGAATATATATGAGCCAGCTCGAGGAGAATCTCCTTTCTTTTCTCCCATTGGTCCTTCCAACACCATTTTGGCTAAAAATGGAGAGGCAGAGACCTTTCCTGCGAAATTTTTTCGATTACCATCTCGGTAGGTGATATCCATTATTGAGGAAATTCTACCTCCATACTTGGCTTCAAATCCACCTGTATAGATATCTACATTTTTAATCAATTCCGTTTCAAATACAGAGAAAAAGCCAATTGAATGAAATGGGTTGTAAATGGTCATTCCATCTAATAAGATCTTATTTTGGATTGGAGTACCTCCGCGCACATAAAGCTGACCTCCCTGGTCACCCGTTGTGATTACTCCAGGGGTCACAGAAAATGCTCCAACGATATCGTTTTCTGCCCCATAACTTGGAATTCGTTCCAAGCCCTCTTTACTTAGCTTTAATTTCGAGATTTCAATTTGAGTTCTTTTGGTTTTACTTTCAGCAGATACTTTTACTTCTTCAAATTCTTGTACACCCTGTAAAAGCACAAGCTCAAATTTTACATCTATGATATTTTTGCCATTATTAAAATCAATATTTTGATATGCTGATTCGTATTTAAGATTTGAAATCTTTAATATGTATTTGTCCTTTTTCAATTTTGGAATTTGAAAAAACCCGTTGAGATCAGTAATTGCACCTGCAATGATGGTGCTATCTGTGGTAAGAATTTTCACTTTTTCATATCCCATAGGTTCACCATTCGATTGATCGTATACAAACCCCCGAACAGTTAGGTTTTGTGTAAGGGCTGAGCTTCCAAGAAATGTGAAAAGAATTAAGAACAAAAATGACTTCATAGACGTATCAATTACAGTTGCCGAAGTTAGTGATTTGTTTTGAGAATTTAGAGTGAAATGAGAATAACTAAATTTGAATTAGCAATAGTGTAAAATTACCGATACAGAATTATGAATATGCAAATAAAAAGAATAGATGAACCTTATGTTTTTGAGTTTAGTGATTCAAATGGAAACTCAATGATAATGGACTCTTCAGCAGATTTGGAAGGGCAAAATAGGGGGATGACACCAATGCAGGTCTTGCTAGGTAGTTTGATGGGATGTATGTCAATAGATATCATACTTGTTTTGAAGAAACAAAAGATTTCACCAAAGAATTATACGGTCGAGGCCATAACAAAGAAAAGAGATGGTGTTCCAACACCTTATGAAAAAATTCATTTTGTAGTTTCTATTGATGAAGACATAGATCGCAAAAGAATCCATCGGGCAATAAGCCTGAGTCTTGAGAAGTACTGTTCTGTTAGAGCTTGTTTAAAAGATGATATTGACATCACCTTTGAGATTGTTTCCTAATTAAATAAGGAGTCTACAAAAGCTTTTTTGTCAAAAAGCTGTAAATCTTCCATTTTTTCACCGACACCAATATATTTGACTGGAATATTCATTTGGTCCGAAATACCTATAACTACACCTCCTTTGGCTGTACCGTCTAGTTTAGTAACCGCGAGTGCATTAATGTCAGTGGTTTGAGCAAATTGCTTGGCCTGTTCATAAGCATTTTGACCTGTTGAGCCATCGAGTACCAAAAGAATTTCATGCGGCGCATTGGGTATTACCTTATCCATAACTCTTTTAATTTTATTGAGTTCGTTCATAAGGTTTACTTTATTGTGAAGGCGACCAGCGGTATCAATAATGACAACATCTGCATTTTGGGACTTAGCGGATTGAACAGTGTCAAATGCAACGCTGGCAGGATCCGCGCCCATACCTTGCTGAACGATGGGAACTCCAACGCGCTCTGACCAAATAATCAATTGGTCAACTGCTGCAGCTCGAAAGGTGTCTGAAGCACCAAGCACAACTTTACTTCCAGCACTTTTGAATTGATGTGCAAGCTTTCCGATAGTTGTTGTTTTACCTACACCATTAACACCGACTACCATGATTACATATGGGTCGTTATTTTCTTTTTTTACATCAAAAGGATTCGATCCAGCATCACTTTCGTCTAGTAGGTTTTCAATTTCTTCCTTTAAAATTCTATTGAGTTCGTCTGTGCCAAGAACCTTATCTCGCTTCACTCTTGCTTCAATTCTCTCAATAATTTTCAATGTCGTTTCAACACCGACATCAGAAGTGATTAATATTTCTTCTAGATTATCAAGAACCTCATCATCGACACGAGACTTTCCTACGACAGCCCTTGCGATTTTACCTAAAAAAGAATCTTTGGTCTTTTCTAGACCTTTATCGAGGTTTTCTTTTTTTTGTTTTGAAAAGAAGTCAAAAATACCCATTGCTATAAAAAATAAAAGCTTCCCATGGAAGCTTTATAATTTCAAAAATATGTTTCAGTTAGCTTTTGTTAAACCACTCTTGAACTTTCGTATTGTGAACGATTTCTTCTTTAAAAGAGTATGAACCGCTTTTATCGGATTTAACCATTTTAATCACCTTAGTGTGAGCTTTACCTCCACCTTTCTGTAACGATGCTACTACTTTCTTTGCCATAATTCAGTTTATTTAATTTCTTTATGAACTGTGTATCTCTTCAGAATAGGATTGAATTTCTTAATCTCCATTCTATCCGGTGTGTTCTTTCTGTTTTTTGTAGTAATGTAGCGAGAAGTTCCAGGTTGACCAGAATCTTTATGCTCAGTACACTCTAAAATTACTTGAACTCTATTTCCTTTGCTCTTTGCCATTTGTATTCAGTTTTACTTTTTACAGCTATTTTATAAATCCTTTTAATCTTGCTTCTTTAACACACGCTGAAATTCCTTTCTTGTTGATGGTTCTCAAAGCAGAGGTTGAAATTTTCAGGGTTATGAATTTATCCTCTTCTGGAAGATAAAACTTCTTGGTTACGAGATTTGGATAAAAACGACGCTTCGTCTTTCTATTCGAGTGAGACACGTTGTTACCAACCATAACTGACTTTCCTGTAAGCTGACAAATCCTTGACATGTGTTCTAAATATTACTTAATTAATGTAAAAAGCGGGTGCAAAGAAACAGTTTTTTTGTAAATAAAACAAATTTCTCACCTAAATTTAACATTGTTTTTTTAGAATGGTTCAGCTTGCATTTCTTGGGTGAAAGGAAAGGATTGCATCCTTTAAAAAACGTTGGTCGAGGTGCGTATAAATTTCGGTGGTTATTATTGATTCATGACCAAGCATTTCCTGAATAGCTCTAAGGTTCGCTCCTCCTTCTATCAGGTGCGTGGCAAAGCTGTGACGAAAGGTGTGTGGGGAGATTTTTTTCTTTAGGTCTATTTTTCGTCCCAGATCTTTGATAATGAGGAAAATCATCACTCTTGTAAGTTTACTCCCTCTACGGTTCAAAAAGATGAAATTTTCATTCCCTGTTTTTATTTTCAATGTTGACCTTGTTTTTTCGACATATTTTTGAATTTCCCTTTCCACACTTTTGCTTAAGGGAACCAAACGTTCCTTATTTCCCTTTCCTATTACACGTACAAATCCTTCATCATAAAACAAATCAGAAAATTTAAGCTCAACAAGCTCACTCACACGAAGACCACAGCTGTACAAGACCTCAAGTATTGCTCTGTTTCTGTATCCTTCGGGAGTTTCAAGATTATTTGCTCGAATAAGCTGGTCAATCTCTTCAATACTCATTACCTCTGGAAGCTTTCTTCCTATTTTAGGTTGTTCTAGTAATTCACTGGGATCATTAGAAACCAGATTTTCTAACAAGAGATAAGCATAAAATTGCTTGATTCCTGAAATGATTCGAGCCTGACTTCTTGCGCTTAATCCAAGATCATAGAGCTCTGTTACAAAATTTTTGAGATGCTCATATTGAACCTCTTTGACAGATAAATTGTTATCCTCACAATAATTCTTGAGTTTATTTGTATCGTTCTTGTAGGCCAAAATAGAATTATTGGATAAGCCTTTTTCGATTTTCAAGTATGAAACAAATTCAGTAATATAGCGACTCCAAGCAGACACAATATGAAATTAGTAATAATTAATGGTCCAAATCTAAATTTACTCGGTTCGAGAGAAAAAGAGGTTTATGGTGAAACTTCCTTTGATAAATACTTATTGGAGCTGAAACAAAAATTCGATGTGGAGCTTGATTATTATCAATCAAATGTAGAAGGTGAGCTCATTAATTATATGCAGCATGTAAAATGTGATGGTATGATTTTAAATGCTGGAGGCTATAGCCATACAAGTGTGTCTATTCGTGATTGTATTTCTGCTATTGAAACACCTGTTGTTGAGGTGCACATTAGTAATATTGCGGCTCGAGAATCTTTTCGTCATGATTCTTTAATCTCACCAGTTTGTGAGGGATGTATATTTGGCTTTGGGCTCAAATCTTATCATCTGGCCATTGAATTTTTTATTTCAAAATGAACCTATTTGATTTACCGTTGTATGCGGTAAAAAAATAGCATTATGAAATTATTATTCTTTCCCTTTTTAATATCCCTATTTTTATTGGGACCAACATTTGCAAATCAAGCAAATACTGAAACTGATTCTCCAATATCGAAAGATTCGAAACGTAAAATCCAGCTGGTGATTCTATTTGATACCTCAAATAGTATGGATGGACTTTTAGAACAAGCCAAATCTCGATTATGGGAAATTGTAAATGAAACAAGTGAGCTACGACATAATGGTGAAATCCCCATTTTAGAGATAGCGATGTATGACTACGGAAATGACGGAATAAGAAATAAAAATTTTGTTCGCAAACAGCTCGACTTTACCACAGACCTGGATATGGTATCAAAAAAATTGTTCGGTCTTCGCACCAATGGTGGAAGTGAATATTGTGGTGCAGTAATTCAAGATGCCTTAATGGAATTGAATTGGTCAAAAGACACAAAAGATTTAAAGATGATTTACATAGCAGGTAACGAAGCATTCAATCAAGGTCCGGTGGATTACAAGCTGGTTTGTGGTAATGCCAAATATAAAGATGTAATCGTGAACACCATTTATTGTGGTAATAGAGATCAAGGTATTAAAGAGTTTTGGATGGATGGTGCTTCTTGCTCTGGAGGAGACTATTTCAATATCAATTCCAATGAAAGAGTAGTATTCATTCCCACACCTTATGACGATGAAATCAATAAATTGAGTGGTGAAATTAATCGTACCTACATTTCATACGGAGCTATAGGAGTTCAAAGGAAAGCGCTTCAGGAAGAACAAGATGCTGAGGCCTTGGATCAGGCACCAGCGGTTGCCTCGATGCGTGCAAAAGCCAAAACATCATCGAATTATAACAATGCACAGTGGGATTTAATTGATGCATATGTGGCCGACTCAACCATTGTTGAACAATTGGAAAAGAAAGATCTTCCAAAAGAATTGCAAGGAAAATCCGAAAAGGAGATCAATGCCTACGTGGAATCAAAAATTAAAGAACGCAAGAACATTCAAGACCAAATTTCAAAATTGAGTGTGAAGCGTGATGAATTCATCAAGAATGAAAAGGCAAAGGATAAATCAACTAAAAAAGATGATTTTGGTTCTGCAGTTACCAAAAGCATAAATGAGCGCGCAGTTCATAAAGGATTTGAAAGAAGCGAGTAGTTAAAGTTCAGCGAATAATGGTAATTTCGCATTATGGAAGCCATTATTCGCTTTTTTTCTGAGATTGATGCAGTTTATGCGGCCCTTTTGGCCACCACATTTAC